>JANWVZ010000038.1 GCA_025056555.1 Gemmatales bacterium
CCCCAGACAGCCGACGCCTCGCTTTCGTCTCGACTTGTTCGGGCGGATATGATATTTATGTCGTGGATTTAGACTGACACTTTCGTCTGGTTGCGTAACTGTCACCGCACTTAGCAAGCGATACTAAGCATGAGGAAAATATTTAATCAAGGCTCCTACTATGACTGAACGCATTGAAAACGTCTCGATCGTTGTCGAAACCGAGCGACGCTATCTCAACTATGCCCAGTCAGTTATCATGTCGCGGGCACTACCCGATGTGCGCGACGGCCTGAAACCTGTGCAGCGCCGCATCCTCTATAACATGTTTCACGATTTACATTTATATCACGACGAACGTCCGATTAAGTGCGCCAAAGTCGTCGGAGAAGTGTTAGGAAAATATCATCCGCACGGCGACATGTCCGTTTACGACGCCTTAGTGCGCATGGCGCAGCCATTCTCTTTACGCTACCCCTTGATTCACGGAGAAGGCAACTTTGGCTCCGTAGATGGGAACGAAGCCGCAGCCTATCGTTACACCGAATGTAAACTCACAGCCATTGCCGAAGAGCTAATGACCGAATTGCGGCAACGCACCGTAGACATGCGGCCCACGTTCGACGCCGTGGACGAAGAACCCGTCGTCCTGCCGGCACGGTTTCCGAATTTATTAGTCAACGGCACGTCGGGCATCGCTGTCGGCATGGCCACGAATATTCCGCCGCATAACCTCCGCGAAGTGATCGAGGCCGCCATTTATCTCATCGAAAATCCCGACGCCACCGTGAAAGAACTCCTGAAGTTTATCAAGGGGCCTGATTTCCCACTCGGCGGTAAGGTGCTGGCCAGTCGAAAAACCTTGCAACAAATTTATGAGCAAGGGCAGGGCACGATTAAAGTCCAGGCCGAATGGAAGCTGGAAAAAGTCGGCCGCCGACAACAAATTGTTATTACGTCCATCCCTTATGGCGTCAATAAAGCGGCTTTAGAGGAACATATCGGCCGACTTATCGCGGAACGGAAGATTCCTCAACTTCTCAACATCGTGAACGAATCCAGCGCCAAGGAAGGCATCCGCGTAGTATTAGAACTGCGGAGCGATGCCGACCCGGAAATGGTGATGGCTTACTTATATAAACACACCGCCTTGCAGGAAAACTTTGCTTATAATATGACATGCTTAGTGCCGGTTCGACTCACTCAGCACAACACAGCTAATCAATCTGTTACTGCCCTGCGACCGAAACGCCTTGGTTTAGTCGAAATTCTTAGCGAATTTCTCAAATTCCGCTTAGAAACAGTCCGCCGACGCTTCCAATTTCAACTGGAGCAACTGAGGCAACGCATTCATATCTTGGAGGGATTCCGCAAAATTTTCCAGGACCTGGATCGTGTCATTCGCACGATCCGTAGCAGTCAAAATCGCGAGGAAGCTGCGACGAAACTGATGCGGCAATTTGCCCTGGATCAGGTACAAGTCAACGCAATCCTGGAACTGCTCCTGTATAAGTTAGCCCGCTTAGAAATTCAACGTATCCTGGACGAACTTCAGGAAAAGCGGGCCGAAGCGCAGCGCCTCGAAGGCATCTTACGCTCCGAACGCAAACTCTGGGAAGTGGTACGCACCGAGTTAGAGGAGATTGCTGAGAAATATGGTGATAAACGGCGGACTAAGATTGTTGACGAACGGGAATTGCCTGATTACGATCCCGAAGCGTTCATCGTTCGCGAAAATACTCACGTTATCGTCACCCGCGACGGCTGGGTGAAGCGGGTGACACGCCTTACTGCTCTCGAAAACACCCGCATCCGAGAAGGCGATGAAATCCTCGCCGTCGTACCCGGCAGCACCTTAGATCGGGTAGTCTTCTTCAGCGACGACGGCGTGGCTTATACCTTGCCGATTCATGAAATTCCTGCCAGCTCGGGGTACGGTGAGCCTATTAGTAAGTTCGTGAAATTAGGTGAAGGTGCTCGCATTATCGCCGCATTGCCCACCGACTCACGATTCATTCCTCCCCCGGCACCGCCAACTAATAGCGAGCCGCCTGGCCCGTACTTAGTGATTGTTACGGCGCAAGGACAGGTGCTGCGCCTCCCTTATGGACTATATTTAGAAGAATCCACCTCCCGCGGGCGAACTTATGTCCGCCTGAACGAAGGTGACCGCGCCATTTATGTCGGATTAGTCCGGGAAGAACACTCCCTGATGTTAGTGGCCTCTGACGGCCACGTACTTCATTTTCCAATCGAGCAAATTCCCATACTAAGCGGCCCTGGCAAAGGCGTCATTGGTATTCGTCTAGAAGAAGGCGCGCGGTGCTTAGCCGCGATGCTGATCAAGGGGCCCGAGGACCAATTGCGCGTCGTTATTTCCTCGGGACGGGAGATCATCCTCGATGGCAGCCGAGAACTCAGTGGCCGCGCTGGCAAGGGCACGGAAGTAATCAAGCGTGGCGAGATTGTCCGAGTAATTTTGCCGCCTCCGCAACTTGTTAACTGGGAAGCTTTAGATCATAGCCAACGCAGCGGAACTTCCCCCCAGGCCGATTTATTTAGTAGCGAAAATAAAACTGAGGAATAAGTGCCTATGGCAGCCTCCTATACTGCGAAAGACATTACGGTCTTAGAAGGTCTAGAACCGGTGCGGCGTCGCCCGGCCATGTATATCGGCAGCACGGACAGCCGAGGCCTGCATCATCTGTTGTGGGAGATCGTGGATAACGCGGTGGATGAATATCTTAATAACTATGCGGACTCGATCAAGGTGATACTGCACAAGAGCGGGGAAGCGGTAACGGTCATAGATAACGGCCGCGGCATCCCTGTGGATGTCCATCCGAAATATAAAAAGCCTGCATTAGAACTAATACTGACCACATTGCATAGTGGGGCTAAGTTTGGGGATTCGGGCAGTTATTTTCATTCCGGCGGATTGCATGGGGTGGGTTCCTCGGTGGTCAACGCGCTTTCGCAGAAGCTGGTAGCTACGATACGTCGGGACGGCTATGAATGGACGCAAACCTTTCGCCGAGGAAAGCCTGTCACTGAGCTTAAGCGCGTCGGACCAGCTCGGGGCCACGGAACTACGATATATTTCGAGCCTGACGCGGAAATCTTCCGCAGCGTTCGTTTTGATCCGGAAGTGATTCGCGAACACTTAGATGCGATGGGTTATATTCATCGGGGTCTGAAACTGCTGTTCGTCAATGAGCTTACTGGCGAGGAACTTGATTTATCCCATCCTGGTGGCATCTCGGATTTCCTCCAGCACGTCATCCGCCAACAGAATAAACAGCCTGTAGTAGATAGTTATTTCCACGTTGCCCGAGAAAACGGCGAACGTATGGAGGTGGCCCTGACCTGGACCGAGAGCACGGATGAAACTGTACGCAGTTTCGTCAATGGCATCCGTACTTCCAGTGGGGGCACTCATGAATACGGTTTCCGTCAAGCCTTAGTCCGAGCTGTTCGGAACTATATCGAGACCCACGATATTAAGATCAAGGGGCTAACTATTACCGCGGAGGATATTCGCGAGGGCATTGTGGCCATTCTCTCGGTGTTTTGTCGAGAGCCTATGTTCCAGGGACAAACGAAGGAACGACTGAACAATCCAGAAATGGTGAGCCAAGTGGAAAGTTTTGTTCGCCCGGCATTAGAAAACTGGTTACACCAGAATAAGCAAACGGCCGATCGGATTCTAGGTCGGATCATTTTAGCGGCGCGAGCGCGGGAAGCCTCTCGCGCGGCAGCGAATGAAATTAAGCGGAAATCAGTCACTCAGCGGCGCCTGAATCTTCCTGGTAAACTGGCCGACTGCACTTCGACTGACTTAGAGGAATCTGAACTGTTTATAGTCGAAGGGGATTCCGCCGGGGGTTCGGCGATTGAAGGGCGTAATCGGAAGACACAAGCTGTGTTGCCTCTGCGTGGCAAGATACTGAACTCGGAAGGATTGCCTACCAGCAAGGTGCTCTCGAATCAAGAACTCTCCGACTTAGTCGCGGCGATAGGTACAGGCATCGGCGACAAGTTTGACATCACTAAGCTCCGCTATGGCAAGATTATTCTGCTTATGGATGCGGATCATGACGGGAATCATATCACTACCCTGTTATTAGCGTTTTTCTTCCGCCACATGCCGGAACTCATACGTCGGGGCCATGTCTATATCGCTCAGCCACCACTTTACCGTATCAATGTCGGTAAGGAAACCTACTGGGCACGCGACGATCAGCATAAAGAAGAGATTTTGAAGAAGTTGCCGAAAAACGCCAAGGTTGAGATTCAGCGGTTTAAGGGATTGGGAGAGATGCGGCCCACTGTATTAGGGGAAACCACATTAGATCCGAATAATCGCACGTTATTGCGGGTGCAGGTTGATAATGAACTGGCAGCCGACCAGGTTTTTGTGCGTTTGCTGGGAAAGGATCCCTCCCTGCGATATGAATTTATCATTAATACGACGGCTTTAGCAGAGGAGTTGGATATTTAGGAACGAAGGTCTCAACAGGAGGTATAGTGATGAGGGAACATCGAGGTGAGGAATATCTAAAGGTCAATCGAGGCTTCGTTAGCTGATGACATCGGGGAACCTGCTCGTGAAACGGCACTTAGGTCGTTGGGGGGAGGCGCGGCGCAGGACATAAGGGCGCCTGGAGAAATCCGGTACAGTTTCGAGAGCGGCAATCCGGGAAACAGGTGTCAGGCCATGGAAGATATGGTGCGGCAGTTGGTGCAGGTCAATGCAGAAGCACCGGGTTATGTGCGCTACCTGCTTATTGCATCAGGGGTGGCCCTTATAGGCACGGGATGGCGGGCCTACCGGTTCTGGTTTGCGGCAGCGGTGACTACAGTAGCCGGGATGTGGGGGCTGGTGTATGGTGCTCAATATGGAGCACCACCTTTAGTAGCAGGTGTGTTGGCGGCTGTTGGAATTGGGTGTATCGCTTTAGCGGCAACACGTCTGGTGATCTTCGCGGCCGGGGGTTGGATCAGTTGGCAATTGGGCTGCTTAGTGATTCAGGAATGGGCTAATCCATTAGTGTGTTTTCTTATCGGCGGCATATTGAGCACATTGCTGTTTCGATTGGTAGTGCGCTTAGTAACTGGTGGCGTAGGAGTCCTGCTGTTAGGACTAGGTCTGCACTGGGTGCGTGCCGAAGGGGACATGATAATAGTGACCGGGTGGTGGCAGAAATCTGGTATCGAGAGTGCCTCCTGGGTCTGGCTGACAGGAATGTTTGCCGCGGCGTTCGTACAGGCCCTTATAGATAAGATGCTGAATTGGTGGCAGGCCCGTCGTCAGGAAGCTAAGAAGAAAGCCAACGAAAAAAAGGAAGCGGTTGCTCAGGCAGCATAGGTATTGCCGAGCCATGGGCGGCGGTCTTACCAGATGGGCGGTACTTGGGCATGCGCCCAGCGTGATTACGGTGGGCCTTTCACACAGAAGAATGACGCAATGCTGCCAGCGTTACATAGTAACATGAGTGGGCCGTACAAACGGAAGGGGCCTTGTGAGGAATAAGCACCCTAAGGGGTAGGTAGTCAAGCTGAGGAATCGCTGGGGTCGGGTCAGTTGTTGGATGTTAACGGACACGGTCGGGGACGACGAAGGGCGGACGGTATTGGCGGAATAACAGTTGATTAGCTTCGGCATCGCCGACGATGGTTTCGGTGTCCGGATCAATCTTCAGTCGGCGGCCGACGCGGTAGCGGATATCACTCAGCACAATGTTATTCTGCTTGAGGTGTTCTTCCATGCGAGCTAAGGTTTCCTGGAGGGCGTGGTCATTGCGAAGTTGGTTACGGAATTGTTCCGGAGATACGTCCTGGCCGAGCCGATAGGAAACGTTAGCTAAATGACATAGTGCACTGGAGTAGTGACCTTCGAGAACGTCGGCATGCAGGTCTTGGACTTTGCGGGAGCGGACACAAGCGAGGAAATTAGCAAAAATGTCGCCGGGGGCCCTGGGTGGGACATCCACTGCAGGCAGAGGGGCTTCCTGGTTACTGCCGGCCGGGTAGAACTTATTGCCGGCAATAATGCCACCTTCAAAATGCAGGATGTTGCCGACGCTCTGGCCATGCAGTGGTGAGGTGGGTAATCCGCGCACCTCGAAGATAAGAAGTGGTTGTTTGGGGCCATAGTCGAAGAGGGCGATCTGAGTGTTAGGAGTTTGGCCCT
Organism: Gemmatales bacterium; assembly: GCA_025056555.1. Lineage (GTDB taxonomy): Bacteria > Planctomycetota > Planctomycetia > Gemmatales > HRBIN36 > HRBIN36. Next base: position 6,173 of record JANWVZ010000038.1, read on the forward strand.
GATCTTTGTAGCCGAAGCGGCCGCCCAAGCTGAAGACAGCGACGGGCAGAGTGGCACCAGGAATCATCCAGCGGGCAAGGTCCATCTGGTGAACGCCCTGATTGCCGATGTCGCCGTTGCCGAAATCCCAGAACCAGTGCCAGTTGTAGTGAACCAGATTAGCGTGATGCGGTTGTTCGGGGGCCGGGCCGAGCCAAAGGTTGAAATCTACTTGGGCTGGAGCGGGACTCGGTTCTTTGAAACCGATGCTGGGCCTGAGCTTGTAACATAGGCCACGAGAGACTAACAATCGGCCGAGCTTACCCGACTCGACCAGGGCGCGGAGTCGAGCCCAAGCGCTGCTACTGCGGTTCTGGGTGCCGTGCTGGACGATACGTTGGTATTTGCGCGCGGTGTCCACAAGGATGCGGCCTTCTTTGACATTGTGACTGAGAGGCTTTTCGACATAAACGTCTTTGCCCGCCTGGCAGGCCCAAATGGACATCAGCGCGTGCCAATGGTTAGGCGTGGCGATACTGAGGATGTCGAGGTTTTTGTCGTCAAGTGCTTTGCGCACGTCCTGGACGCAAAGGGGAGGTCGGCCCTGTTGCTTTTCAATGCGACCGACCTGTCGGGCGAAAACACGGGTATCGGGGTCAATGAGGTAAGTGATCTCGACGCCGGGCGATGCCAGAAAAGCGCTGACGTGAGCACCGCCTCGTCCGTTGAGGCCGGCGATGCCGACGCGAAGACGGTCGTTGGCTCCGAGGATTAGGCCGCTGGATTTGGTGCCGCTGATCATAAAAGCGCCAGCGATGAGGCTGCTTCCCAAGAATTCACGCCGAGTGAGCCTGGCCATGGAGAACCTCCTCTGCTTAGGGTTCAGTTGGGGGGTTGAAGCAGGCGGGCGATGGACTGTTTCAGCCTATCTTCGGAATCAGGTTCGGCAAAGGCCACTGAGACCTCATAGCCGCCTTCGGCAAAGGAGCGTTTAAGGGGAATATACCAGGGCCCATCGTCGCCGTAGGCAGCTACTGCCAGGAACCGGTCTCGATGGAGTTCCTGAGCATAAAGTTGGTACTCGACGAATACTTCGGCAGGCAGATGCAAGAGCGAAACGTCTTTGTGCAGGATGAGTCGAGATAACAGGAGCGGTATCTGGGCTTGAGCGCGGAACCGATAGGCCAGTTCCATAGCGGCGCGATTGCGTGCGGCCACGGTGAGTTTGCGATTGGCCAGGGTAGCGCGCAGGGTGTCGAGGTCGGGTTGGGGGCGCGGCGGCAGGAACAGTTCGTGGACGAGCCAGCGATAATCGGCTACAGCCATGCGTTCGGCACGTTGTTCAGCTTTCCGCATGGCTTGGTAGATGCGTTCCGCCAGAAGCGGACGATTCTGTGGTGAGCCGTCGTTATACTTACCCGCGGCAACGTTACCGGCACAGCCGGTGAAATAGATGTGGGGCGAGCGATCTTCTCGTGCACATCGGTCGCGAGCCAGCCCGACAAAATCGCTCTGGACGATGCCATCGCCATAATAGCTCATGGGATGTGTAGCATAAAAGTGGAGTGTGAGCAGTCGGCGGTCGTTCGACCAGAAAATCAGTGTTTTCAGAAATGGATCTATGGTACCTTCAGGTTCGGCGCGGGCCTGCTCGTCGCGGCAGGAACTACCTCGCCAGTACCGGATTTTGCCGTCCGGTCCGATGATGCGGCGGTTGGAGGCTACTTGTTCTACTCGGGCCTGACCGCAACTGAGGTGGGTTAACAGGGAAAGCTGACGTAAGCTGTGGCGCAGATGCTCGGCTAATTTCGCGGTGATATTTTCCCACCAACCGAGGTCGCAGATAGATGGTAATTCCGGATACTTGGCAACTTGGTGCTGAGCAGCGACGTCAATGAACGGGGCGTTGTGTTGATGGACAGTATGGACTGCCACCCGTTCGGGAGAAGTCTGCGCGGCCTTCGCGAGAATCTCGCGCATGCGGACATGCGCCAGGTTGCACACGCCACACCAATCCAGCGCCACTATGACCACTGGCGGTTCATCACCGACCAAGGCAAATCCCAGGCCGCGCAACGGCGTGGCCACCTGCACCGCGGGCTTGATCCAACCACCGCAAAGCGAATGCCCCAAGGGAACGGTTACGTCCACCTCAAAAATGGCGACTCGGACAGCCATCTTCGCCTCTGCTTTCGGGCCTTCGGACGACCAGGACGTTGCTCCTGACCGTGATGGATAGCAGCGTGGACGACCTAAGGACTTCGTGGCGGCGGGGACGATTCAAGGACGCGCCGGTCGCGGTCGAATCGTCCGAAGGCGGGTCAAATAGGGGAAAGGGGAGGGTTTCCAGTAAGTATTATCTCAACTCTTTGGGCGGCCGGCCATAACGGTTCGTTGACCATATCTTGAACATTTCTTGGTTCTTGCTCCTGCGCCGCATGTCAAGAAGCGTTTTTTCCTGAGAAACGCCGCATCACAAACTTCAGCGATGCCGTTTCGATCCCCCGTCCGAGCGTAGCGGCAACGCTCGGTTTTTGTGCCAATTCTAGAATTCGCCTTGCAATTTTGACGAGCCTGCGCTAAGTTGTGCCCTGAGCAGGAAGCTGGAAGACGAAAGGATCCGGGGATCAGCTCGCGGCAAGGAAGCAACTATGCGCAGGAAGCGCATTTTCGTCATGGGTTGGCTGGTGGTGGTGCTCAGTGTTGGCAGACTGGTGCTGGGAGAGGATGCGTCTGTTTCGCTCCTGGTGCAACAGGCGCTGCGGGAAGCCCAGGCCTGTTTGCAACACGGTGAGTACAGCACCGCGGTGCGCGTCTTAGAACGAGAATTGCCGCACATCAACGGCAACGCCGCTTATCTGGACCTGCTGGCCCAGGCATACGATAGACATCTGGCCGAGTTGCATCGGCTCGGTCGCAGGGATTTGATTCCTACTTACCTGGAACGCCTGGCGATTCTCAATCCGGCGCGCGCTGAGGCTCTGCGGCGGGAGTGGCACCTGGGTGAGGTGTCGAAACCCGCTCTACGAATTGTCGCCCGAGGGCGCTTGGAGGATGAATCTCTTCCCCCCTATCCGGTGCGCGTCGAATCCTGGAGCCAACTCGCCGATGACGCTTTTGCCCAAGGCCATTATCAGCAGGCCCGGCTCTGCTACTGGCGCGCGGCTGAAAGCAGGCAGACGCTTAGTACATTGCAGCAACAGCGTTGGGCTTATTGCTCCTGGTGGGAGATTTCCCAGCTGTTACAGGCGTCGCCCATGTCGTGCTGCCATTGGTCGGTAGCAGCCCTGGAAGGGCGTGCGGCAATTCAACGCAGTTCGGAATGGGCCTTTGCCCAACAACTGCTGCAGGAGCTGGAACGCCGACAACTGGAACAGCCCGTGGTTATACGTCATCTGCCTTCCGGGGCAGAGGGCTGGCAGGTGGCGGTATCGGCTCATTTTCGCATCCACCACCATAACGCTCCTCTGGCCGAGCAGGTCTTACGTTGTGCCGAGCAGGTTCATGCCCTGAACGCCTGGTTCTGGTTCGGTGAACTGGCCCCGGCGCCGTGGGAACATCCCTGCGAGATTTACCTCTACCAGGACGCGACCAGTTTCAGTCGTGCCACGGGCGTGGCGCCGAGCGTGCCCGGATTTTCCACCCTCGTGACCGACACTACCGATGCGCGCCGCGTGTTGAGTCGCCGCATGGATTTGCGTGCCGACATTCCCGATTTGCTGAGCCGATTGGTTCCTCACGAAACCACACACGTCAGCTTGGCAGGACGCTTCGGCGCACGACCTTTGCCGCGCTGGGCCGACGAGGCTCTTGCTTTACTGGCCGAGCCGGAGGAGGCACGCCAGTTTTATCGGGAAAAAGTTTTCACGGCCCCGCGCGACCAATTACTTTCGCCCGATAAACTTCTCACCTGGGAAGGTGCTGCGACTCACGTTGAGGCACACCTGTTTTACGGACAGAGTTTACTCCTGGTGGAATGGTTGTTAGCGCGGCGTGGTAAGTGGCAGTTTGTGCAGTTTCTGGCCGAAGCACCTCGCCTCGGTTGGGAGCCTGCGCTGAAGCGGTATTACGGCATCAATTCGCTGCTCGACCTGGAGCCGATTTTCCAACCGGGTAACAAAAGTTCGTCGGCCTTTCCCATAGCGTTGCCGGTTCAGCTTGCCGGCGACGCATCGAAGCGACAGACTCACACCCTCGTTTCCTGGAATCGTTGAGGCACCGAGGGCTGACAGGCTGTCGAAGATGGATTTAGCCCCCTTGCAGCGATTGCAGAATCCTGAAGGACTTATTTGGCATACCGATTGCGGCAACCGCGAGCGCCAGCCGGGTGTGTCCAAACTAACAGGGCGTGGGAACTGATGAGATTCGTGGCGGAGGTGCGGTCCTATGCGTTTGTGCATTTATGAAGATCAGGCCGTAGATCAGCTGGAACCCATTGTTCTCGCTCGTCCACTGGTGCAGGTGTGGTTAGGAGCCAGCACATTGCTGGGCCGATTCCTGAAGCGATTCCGACCAGCTCGCTGGGGGCTGTGGGTGCGTCCTCACCTGTCAGCGCTGGCTCAGGAATTGTTTCCAGACATCCCCATCAACGACTTGGATTGGCTGCAACACGATGTTACGCTACTGGTGAACGCCCGCTGGCTTCCCCCGACCAGCTTAAATCTGCCTGACACACCTCATGTCGGCATTTGTGCCGGTCAAGTCGCCTATGTCCACTTGGCTGAGGAAAAGCGTCCGTCCCTCCCCAGCGACTGGACAAACAACGCGCACCTTTTCCTGGAAACCTTGCCTTGTGTAGCGACTACAGGAACGATGCTGACCCATCCCTGGGACGTTATCGCCCATAACGAATTGGCTTTGTTAGAAGATGGCAAGAATTGGTTGGCTTCTCCCGGTGAAAGATGTCTTCCACCGGGCGTCCACTTGGTGGGCGACCCCGAAAACGTCTATATCCATCCCAGCGTTACTCTGGAAGCGCCGGTGGTCTTGAATGCGCAGGACGGGCCGATCATTCTCGACCAGGACGTGAAGGTGCACGCCTTCAGTCGGATCGAGGGGCCTTGCTATGTCGGGGCAAAATGTGTCCTTTATGGCGCCCGCGTTCGCCGCGGCACCACCATCGGCCCAGGGTGTCGTATCGGGGGTGAAGTGGAGGCCAGCATTTTCCAGGGTTGGGCCAACAAATATCACGACGGCTTTATCGGCCACTCCTGGATCGGCGAGTGGGTCAATATCGCCGCGGGCGTGCAGATCAGTGACCTCCGCCACGACTATAAAACGGTTCCTGTTTGTAGCCGTGGCCAGCGCCAAGACAGCGGCTTGACAAAATTAGGGGCCTTTATTGGCGATCACACGAAGCTCGGCCTGGGAGTGTTGGTGAACACCGGTTCGCTCTTCGGCGTGTTCTGCAGTATCTTGCCTGGCCCCTCCTACGCACCCAGCTATATCCCATCCTTTTCCCGCTCAGTTCGCGGCGAACTTCGGCCGGAACGCGACGTGGAGAACTGTCTCGAAACCGCACGCCGGGTCATGGCCCGGCGCCAACAGCTACTTACTCCCTGCCTGCGTGATCTGTATCGCTACCTTTACCTGCGTACTAACTCTGACAGACTCGCCTGTATGGACAGTGTCTCCAAGTGGGCTTTGCGGGCTACTGCTTAGTTATTGTGCCAAAATCGGCCCAAGGACTTCCTTATGTCCTCGGCCAGGGGGCTTCCCCTCCTCGCTTACGTATCAACCCCATCATCAGTCGCCTGCCAGATTCGAAGACTTTCCCATAAGCCCAGTCCCATTTCCGGTTCATAAGCCAAATGCTCGCTTTGCCAGGAGAATTATCTTATTTCGGTAAGTTTCCTCGCACATTTCATCGTTCCTCTTGCCTCGTTGCTCGAAACTGGCGGATTACTAAATACAAGCCCGCGGAGAATGCTTGCCATAGCCGAATTAAGTGTCCTATAACGCTGTCAGCTGTACGATGCCGTCGGCCGCAAACGTGCTGAAGGAACGGCAAAATAGTCTCGGGGTGCTTTATGAAACTGGCGATAGATTCCTATTGCTACCACCGCTACTTCGGGGAATATTATGACGGGCTGCAGCAGGACGTTGGCGAGCGAAGGACGATCTGGCAAGTTTTAGCGCGGGTCCAGCGGCTGGGTTGCGTGGGCATCTCTTTGGAATCATGTTATCTGCCCGCCGAGGAGCCAGACTTTCGTGATGCCTTGCGTGCCGATCTGCAACACCGGGGTCTGGAACTGGTCTGGGCATGGGGACACCCCAACGGCCTTCGATCGGGCGCCGATCGTCAAGCTGAGGCAGACTTAGTGCGGCACATCAGCTTTGCCAAGGAACTGGGAGCGCGAGTCATGCGGATAGTCGGAGGCAGTTGGCGAACCAAACCTCCACGCTGGTCCGCCCATCGGAAACAGCTGGCCGCCGCTCTGCGCCGGGTGGTTCGTCCTGCTGAGCGTATGGGCATCATCCTGGCGCTGGAAAATCACTTAGATGTGACCGCAGATCAGATGCGGGAACTGATGTTGATGATAGATTCTCCCTATTTAGGGGTGTGCCTGGATACTGCCAATAACTTGCGCCTTTACGAATACCCGGTTGAAGTGACCGAAAAGCTGGCCACCTGGGTGAGAGCTACTCATATCAAGGACGTGACGGCTTACCAAGGTGATCCGCGCACCTTCGGCTTCTGGCCCAGCGTGCCCCTGGGAGAGGGAGCGGTCGAAATTCCCAAAATCCTCGAAATTCTTCATCAGGCGCATTATCAAGGGCTGCTGGCTGTCGAAATTGATTTCCTACATCCACGTTATAAGTCTGAGGATCGCGCTGTCGCTCAGAGTGTGCGCTATCTTCGGGAACAATTAGCGCGGCTGACAACACAGAAACCCAGGGATACTTAGAATCAGATTCTAAACCCGGACTATACTCATATCAGCCCGTGGCCTGTTTCGGTTCGCCGAAATTCCAACAGACGAAGACCTGGATGCTTAGAAAAATCTTTACGCAGACTGCCGGATTGGTTCGGCATTGGCCGCGGCTGCAGTGGGGCTGCTCGACGTCCTGCTGGTATTCGAGGAACTATGCCCCGCCCGACAGCGGATTCGAGTCTTGATGCCGTACCATGCTAATAGCGCCGCAGGTACTAAGATCGGGCGCACCACAAAAGTTTCAAGCAGGACACCAATACTTAGAGCCAAACCCAGTTGGAATAAAGTAGCTAACTCACTCAGCATCATGGTGGCGAATGCGCCGGCCATGATCACGCCACACATACTGATGGTGGCTCCTGTACAGGCGAGAGCCTGTTGGACACCAGAATAATCCCCCAAGCGTTGCTGCTCTTCGCGTACTCGACTTATGAGGAAGATGTTATAATCCTCGCCGACCGCTACCAGAATTACGAAAAGAAAATAAGGCACTTTCCAATCGGTGACGCCCAGCGTGGTACCCAGCCACCAAGGCCCCAGCAGACTGACGACGCCCAGGGTAACCAGGTAACTGAATAACACGGTGGCTAATAAATAGCACGCCCAGCCGAAGCTGCGCACTACGGTGATAAGGATTATCAGGATGCCGAGCAACACCAGACTATTCACCCGCCAACGGTCCGATTCATGGATTTGAGCCAGGTCGCTGACAAACAAGGTAATGCCATGCAGGGCTACCTGTTTGAACGTGCTTTGCGAATGAATGAAAGCCTCCAGAACACGTTCAATATCACTTAATGTGGCTACGCTGGCCGACGAGAAGGGCTCAGTTCGCATGACCACCTCCAGGCGGGTTATACATTTGTCCGGCAGGCGGCGAACATAATAAGGTGCCGCCAGGGAACTGGCCAACCAATCCAGTCCTTGTGGCCATCGTGTCCCGGACGAAGCAAGAACTGCTCCGGTCGCGGCCCTGGTCGAGGTACCCAGCGGATGGTTCCAACTCCGAATTTCCTGAACGTTTTCCAGTTGGGAGAGTAGTTGTGTAATCGTGGTGAGATGCTGGCGCAGTGTGTGATCGCTTGTTTCAGGTGGCGCTACGAGCAGCACGGTGAGCGGCCCCAATTCACCTGCTGGGAAATGCTGGCGGATCAAGTCCAGCCCCCGCCGGCTTTCCGCCTCAGGGCGAAGTTCCGCACAAACGTCCATGACAGCCTGACTGGTGATCCCGTACCAAGCCAGCGGAGTCAACGCAAGGAAGCTGCCGAAGAGCACTTGGCCGGGCCGGGCTGCTACGACTCGGCTGACCGATTGCCAGACCCGGCTCGTCGCAGTATCGTTGCGCCGACCCTCACAGGGAAACTGCTGAGTCGCAGTTTGAGACCAGCGGGCGATCTCTAACAGACAAGCGGGTGCCAGGCTGATCGCCGCGGCCCACGCCACCGCCAGACTCACAGCGACAAACGGACCCACGGCGCTGACACGGACGAACTCAGCGAAGCCCATCATTGCTAGGCCCACCATAACCACTGCGGCACTGGCCAGTAAGGCTCCTCCTACTTGGCGCAAGGCCACGGCCATTGCGCGGTCTGCGGGGTGACGCTGCAGCTCTTCGCGGAAACGGCTCAATAGGAACAGACAATAGTCCGTGCCCGCTCCGAACAACACTACGACGACGAAAATCCTCGCAATGTTGACCAGAGGTACGTTCAATACCACGCACAGGATTTCCAACAGCTTCAACGATACCCACACCGCCGCGCCTATGCTTACCAAAGGCACCACAGCTACCCAGATACTGCGATACACGAGCACTAGTAAGGCGAGCACCAGGATGACTGTGGCCCAGGTAGTAATGTCGAGGCTGTGATACACGGCGACGTTGAGATCACGACCAAAACCGGCGGTTCCCGTAACTGTCAGCTCAATAGGCGCCGTTCGGCCTGCTTGCGTCTGGTGTTGTGCGAGCAATCGCCGGGCCAAGGTCTCTATCTCATGAACCGCTTCCGTCGCGCGGTCGTGAATGAAGGGCAGATTCAGATGAACCACGGCCAGGGCACATTGGCGGTCAGCACTGATCAAACGGGAACCCATCAACGGATGGAGCCAGGTCAAATAGCGTCCTACTTCGAGTTCGGGGCGGTGTTGCCTGAGTTGCTCGAGACACACCTCCAGGTTCTCAACCAAGGGCCGGTCGGAGTCCTGCAAGGGAACCGGACTGTGGAAAACCAGGACAATAGAGCTCTCGGCCGCCAGGTCCGGAAAGGCTTCGCGGAACAGGCGGTAGCCCTGCACGGTTCGACTGTGCTCCGGCAGGAAATCTCCTGTGTCCGGAGGTAAATACGGATTGAGCCACCAGGCGCTTACGCTCAACAGTCCGGCTACGATCAGCCAAGTTGCCAGCACCCAGCGGGGATGACCAACCAGCCAATCGAGGGCATGCTTCATAGTCGTTTCTGGGACGTTGGCAGGGGAATGGCGTGTGCGGGCCAGCGTTCAGCCTCTTGGGCTCATGAGCTGATCAGTCTGGCCCCGTACTTAACCGAAAATTCTTGCCCCGTAAAGGCCGATTGGTTCGCAGCAACAAATCCCCACTTACGGCGAAGCCGAAGCGACGGCATCCGCGCACCACGGACTTTCAGTGCGCAAACATCGGTGGATTTGTCGGACCGCCTGGCGCAAGCGCTGTTCGTTTTCCACCAGGGCGAGACGGACATAACCTTCACCGGCCTCGCCGAAACCGCGGCCTGGACTGACGGCTACGTCGGCTTCTTCCAACAGCTTCATAGCGAAGGTCATGGAATCGAGATGCTGCCAGGTGGCGGGATATTTGGCCCAGACGAACATGCCTGCCCTGGGCGTTTGCAATTCCCAGCCGCCACGCCGCAACCCTTCCACCAGCACATCGCGCCGACGCTGATAGACCAGCGCCTGGCGACGCACCGCTTCCTCACATTCCCGCAGCGCTACAATCGCCGCGATTTGAATCGCCTGGAATATACCGTAATCGTAGTACCCTTTGATGGTAGCCAAGGCCCGAATCATTTCCGCATTGCCCGCGCAGAAACCGATACGCCAACCGGCCATGTTGTAACCTTTGCTCATCGTTGTCGTTTCCACACCGACGGCTTTAGCCCCCGGCACTGACAGGAAGCTCGGCGGCTGATATCCGTCGAAACCAATGTCTCCGTAGGCGAAATCGTGAATCACCATCAAACCATATCGCCGCGCCAAATGAACCACCTCCACAAAGAAATCCCGTTCTACCACCGTACCCGTCGGATTGTGAGGGTAATTTAACACCAGTAACTTCGGGCGCGGATACAACCGTTCCGTAATGGTGGCTACTTGGGAGAGAAATTGTTCCGGCTGTGTGCACGGCAGGCTGATCACGTTGCCCGACGCCAGATAGATTCCGTACACGTGGATGGGAAACGAGGGCGCCGGAACTATTGCGGTGTCGCCGGGACCGACTAACGCCAGGCACATGTGGCTGAACGCCTCTTTGGAGCCTAAACAGGCAATCACTTCCGTTTCCGCATCCAAGGCCACACCGAATTGGCGTTCGTAGCGCCGAGCCACTTCACGCCGCAGGTTATGCAGCCCCACACTGACGGAATAACGATGGTTGCGTTCGTCATGGGCTGCGTCGCAAAGTTTTTCGATGATTACGGGGTCAGGGACATCTGTGGGATTCCCCATACCCAGGTCAATGATATCCCGGCCCTCCCGACGCCTTTGCTGCTTGAGGGCGTTAATTTTCGCGAAGAGGTAAGGCGGCAGGCGTTGCACACGGTCCGCCACACGCACCACGAAGGGCACTTCCTGGGGCTGTTCAGGACCTGCGCCGCGCTCGTTTATTCTCTCCGATGTTTTCTGCATGGCAGGTTTCCGTCTCGCTCGGCATACAATCTTTTCGCCAAGACCTTGCCCCGGCCTTGCGGAGAAACCCCTCGACCGGGTAGCTTTACAATAAGGAGCTTGGCAAGGGCAGCAGTCCTGCCGAGATGCGATCTTTCCCTTCCGATTGATTAATTTGAGGCATAATCTTTTCCATTCTAGCTTGGAAAAGCAACCATGGCTTCAGTGCGTGTGCTGGTGCTGCGTGCTCCGGGGACTAATTGTGATGAGGAAACGCAATTTGCCTGGGAGTTGGCCGGCGCTCGCGCCGAGCGTGTTCACATCAACCGCCTGCGGGAAAACCCTCTGCTCCTGCGGGATTATCAAATCTTGGTGGTGCCGGGCGGTTTTACATACGGCGACGACGTGGCTGCGGGCAAAATCCTCGCCAATCAGTTACGGCATTATCTCAGCGAGGAACTGCAACGTTTCCGAGACGAGGGCAAACTGGTCCTCGGCATCTGCAACGGCTTTCAGGCGCTCTTGAAGGCGGGACTCCTTGTGCCACCCCGTCCCATCCCCAAACCTTCCCTGCGTTTGACTGCGCCGGATGATCCCCCCAACCAAGAGTCCATCGAGGTCGTCCCCGCAACTTTGGCGGCCAACGCGCATGGCCGATTCGAGGCACGCTGGGTTTTTCTCGCCACCACACCGGGACGTTGCCCTTTCCTGGCAGGTTATGATCGCTGGCAGGTGCCCGTAGCTCATGGGGAAGGACGCTTTCTGTGTCGCGATCAGGCCACCTTCCAGACACTTGAACAACAAGGTCAAATCGTGCTGCGGTACGTAGATGCCGAGGGCCGGTTAGCTGGCTATCCGTTCAATCCCAATGGTTCCCAGGGTAACGTTGCGGGTATCTGCGACATCACCGGTCGCGTCCTGGGACTGATGCCTCATCCGGAACGGCACGTGCTGGCGACCCAACATCCGCACTGGACTCGTCGTGGTCTGGCTGAGGAAGGCGCAGGGCTACGCTTGTTCCGCAATGCGGTCGCTTATTTCTCCTGACACCAGGTGGGTTGCACTTGAAGGCTCGCGTGTTTCTAAGCCTCACCAGTGTCTGCCTGCACGGGTTGATGCTCAGCACACTCGACACGCAGCTCCGATAGCCTCAGCGGTTGATTCATCAACCCGCAGTGATGTGGCGCCTGCGGGTCCGGGTGAACGTTCCTCTGGAAATACAAACACGTGGTGCACATGCGCGTTACGCTTATCAAACCGGCCCGCTGCAGCCGTGCAATGGTGTCCAGCAGAGTGGCCAGCAGTTGTTCCTTGCTGGTGGCATCCAGCGCGGCGATTTCCAGCTGAATCGCCTTCGTCCATTGCGCCACCTGCTGCGCTTTTCGCCGGCCTCGAGGCGTCAGCCGCGCATAAACGATGCGGCGATCATGCTCATTACGGGTACGTACCACCAGCCCCTTGCTTTGCAACGTGCTTATGCTGGCGCTCAGCGTCGCCGTACCCAATCCGAAACGGGAGGCCAATTCACTTACGCTCGCCTTGTTCTCTCCGTGATACAGCAGATAAACCAGCACCTGGGCCTGCGTGGCACTGAGGCCATTGCGCCAGGAGACCTCCCAGAGCGCTTGGTGAAACACCTGAGACAGGCGCTCGAAGGCTGCAACAATTTTCGCCTCGATGTCCCCTTGCGGTTCGTGCTTCAAGTCAATTCCGCCGTAAGCCCACTAATAGTCGCCTTCTCTGACATAGGGCTGACACCACAAGGCCACCTGCAGAGTGACCGCCTTGAACCAGGCATGATACATTTTATCAACTTCGTGTTCACTGTGCCCTTTCTTACGCAGGAAATCACGAATAGTTACCGTAATCGGCACGATCAAGGCGATCAGGAACCGCAGGGGCACGTTCTGGGAGGCTGCCGCTACCCCGTCCGTTTGATTCTTCTTGGTCCGATGGTGTCTCAGGCCGATTTCGTATTGGTAATCGAGCCAGGCCTGATCGTGAGGCCGCCGACAGGTGTCCAGAATCCATTGGCCGAACCGTTTCCGCACGCGATTGAGATATTCAGCAATCGGTTGACCGTTGGCATCGAGGAAATGCCGCACCAGGAACGGATGTGCCGCCACGAAACCATACCACAGGTCGAGAATCTGTTCGACCTGATCGCTCAGTACCTCTCCTGCCAGACGCAAGTATTTCTCGTCTTCTTCACTCCAGAGCACTGCCTGCTCCAGCTCGCGGAGTTCCGACAGACCAAGCGGCGATTTCGCCACGCTTAAAGCGCCATAGGTATAGCCTGGAATCGCTACCGTAGCCGACATCTTTTCCCCTCCCTCTATGCGATGGCAATTATTTTGGACTACGAAATAAATTATTCTCTCGACTTCCGTCGTCAAGATGGGGAGGCAAGCAAATGGTTATGCAAATTGGGCCTGGTTTCGTGCAGCTGTCTTTCCATTTTTGCCGTGCTAAAATTCCTCCAGCCATGCTTTTCAGCGAAAGAAGCGGAGCCTGCACATGCGCCTTGGCCTGATCGCTGTCGGACTGTCAGTTCTGGCTCATCTCGCTTCTGCGCAGCAACGCCCCAACGTCATCTGGATACTGACCGACGATCAGGGGTATGGCGATTTGTCCTGTCACGGTAATCCGGTTTTGCGTACACCGAACTTGGACCGCTTGCACGCGGACAGCGTCCGTTTCACGAACTTTCACGTAAGCCCCACTTGCTCGCCGACACGGGCAGCGCTACTCACCGGCCGACACGAATTCAAGAACGGGGTTACTCACACTATCTATGAGCGCGAACGCCTGTGCCTGTCGGCCGTCACCCTGGCTCAAGTTCTGCGCGACCAGGGCTACGCGACCGGCATTTTCGGCAAGTGGCACCTCGGCGATGAAGAAGCGTATCGTCCCGACCGGCGCGGATTTGAAGAAGTGTTTATCCACGGCGGCGGAGGTATTGGTCAAACTTATCCCGGCAGTTGTGGCGATGCGCCAGGGAATACTTACTTTGATCCCGCTATCCTCCATAACAACCGCTTTGTCAAAACCAACGGCTATTGCACCGATGTCTTTTTTCGCCAAGCCCTGGATTGGATTAACCAACAGCGGCATCATCGCCCTTTCTTGGCCTACATTGCCACGAATACGCCCCACGCTCCTTTGCAAGTCCCCGAACGTTACAGTAGAATCTATACTGACCAGGTTCCCGAGCAAGTGGCTAAGTTCTATGGTATGATCGTTAACATAGACGAAAATGTTGGACGATTGCTAGACCAGCTGCATCAGTGGGGCATAGAACGTAATACCTTAGTTATCTTTATGACGGATAATGGCGGCACGCTTGGAGGCAACATCTATAACGCCGGCATGCGCGGTCAGAAAGGCACCCCCTGGCTCGGTGGCACTCGGGCGGTCTCATTCTGGCGCTGGCCTGGCCGCTGGCAGCCCGCTGAAGTGTCAGCTCTTACTGCTCATATAGATGTCTTTCCCACGCTCATCGAACTTACAGGCTCGAAAATGGACGAACGGATTCAGCGACAAGTCGAAGGCCGAAGTTTAGTGCCGCTGCTCGCCAACCCCCGTGCCCCTTGGCCCGACCGTATTCTCGTCACTCATGTGGGACGTTGGCCTCGAGGGGAAGCTAAGCAATCGAAGTATCGCCAGGTCTGTGTGCGCAATACTCAATATACTCTGGTGTGCACCTCTCCTACCGGCCAACGCGCCTGGGAACTTTATGAGGTAATCCGCGACCCAGGCCAAAAGAATAACATTATCACCGACCATCCCGACGTAGCCAAGGAATTGGAGAATTACTATGATCGCTGGTGGGAATCTATATTGCCCTGTTTAGTGAACGAGGATGCCCTTGGACCCCCCGTTAATCCGTTCAAGGAACTTTATTGGAAGCAATTTGGCAAACCGTGAGGGGAATACGTATGGGCGCCTGGAGTACCATAATTACCTGCATGCTGCCCTTCCTGTCCACTACGTTTGCACAAACTCCGACCCCTAACATTATTATCATCATTGCAGATGATTTAGGTTACGGCGATCTGAGTTGCTATGATCCATCTAAGTTCCACACCCCAAACATTGATAAGCTCGCCGGGCAGGGGGTACGCTTTAGTCACGGTTACGCACCGTTTCCGTTTTGCGCACCGTCGCGCGCGACGCTACTGACTGGACGCTATCCCTTTCGTCATGGTCTGGAGGCCAACCCCGTCCCAAGCGCAGACCCCGTCACTAAGAATGCGGATCATCTGGGTCTGGATCCGTCTGAAATTACCTTAGCCCGTTTGCTGAAGATGCATGGTTATGCCACTTGCGCCATCGGGAAATGGCATCTCGGCCATCGTCCGGAGTTCTGGCCCACGCGGCATGGTTTCGATCACTATTACGGCATCCCGTACAGTAACGACATGCATCCGGTTCGTCTGTATGAGGACGACAACATGGTTGAATATCCGGTAGTCCAGGCGACACTCACCCGCCGCTATACTCAACGCGCTCTGGACTTTATTCGTGCTCATAAGTCCAAGCCTTTTTTCCTATATCTGGCCCATGCCATGCCTCATAAGCCCTTAGCCTGTTCAGAGGAGTTCTATCGCAAGACTGGTAAAGGCCTCTACGCTGACGTCCTGGCCGAATTGGATTGGAGTTGCGGCCAAATCACTCAAGAGTTGTCGCGTCTGGGCTTAGACCAGCAAACTCTCCTGATATTTACGAGCGATAATGGCCCGTGGTATGGCGGTAACACCGGAGGATTACGCGGCATGAAAGGACAGACCTGGGAAGGCGGTGTGCGCGTGCCGCTGATCTTGAGAATGCCCGCATCTGTTCCGGCGGGGAAAGTCCTGGATGAGCCGGTCATGCTCGGCGACATTTTTACCACCTGTCTAAGTCTTGCCCGGATCAAACCGCCCTCGGACAGAATAATAGATGGGCAGGACCTTTGGCCCTTGATACGGGAAGGCCGGAAGCTGGAGCGGGAGGCTGTCTATGTATTTCGCGGCCCGCAGCTCATGGCAGTGCGGCAGGGAAAATGGAAGCTCCACGTCGCCCCGCCTCAACCCCCGAAATGGAAACTCTATAAGCCAGGCGAGAATTACAGTGACCCCCGCGGTCCGGACGGCATTCGCATCCTGGCCCCCTATGAGCAAGCACACCCCAGTCAATTGCCTGGTTTAGTCTCTGGTGATGTGGTAACGAGTATGGCCCTCTTTGACCTGGAAAAAGATCCTGCTGAGCAAACTAATGTCATCGAAAAGTATCCTGAAACAGTGCAGCAGCTTCATCGTTTAGCCCAGCGAATTCGCATGGAAATGCAGCAGGAAGCCACGCGACGTTCTCGATAATACGGATGCATGGCTGATAGCATGGTCACGTACCTCCGTCCCCTACTGCATACAGGTCGAATGGAATCCCCTTGCTCAGAAAAAGTAAGCTTGTCGGTGATCCATGAGTGAATTAGCCAATAAGTGGCACGACTTGCTGGCCAGGCTGCGCCGCGAGCAAGAACAGATACGCTTAGGAGGGGGTACGCAGGCGATTGCACGGCAACATGAGAAGGGCCGACTGACGGCTCGTGAGCGTATCCGTTTACTGTGCGATGCCGAATCCGAAGGGGAGCAAGCTGCCCCTGCATTTGTCGAGTTAGGTTTATGGGCCGGTTGGAACATGTATTCAGAATGGGGTGGGGCGCCCGCCGGCGGAGTTATTACAGGTATCGGACTGGTCCGTGGCCGGCCCTGCATGATCATAGCCAATGATGCCACGGTCAAGGCAGGTTCCTTCTTCCCCATCACGACTAAAAAAGTGTTACGGGCGCAACGAATCGCTTGGCAAAATCGCCTGCCGCTTATCTATTTGGTAGATAGCGCTGGCGTCTTCTTGCCCCTTCAGGATGAAGTTTTCCCAGACGAAGACGATTTTGGTCGGATTTTCCGTAACAATGCGGTTCTCAGTGCCGCCGGTATTCCTCAGCTAGCTGCCATTATGGGCAACTGTGTGGCCGGTGGCGGCTATTTACCCGTGCTCTGCGATGTCCTATTAATGACGGAAGGTTCAGGACTATATTTAGCAGGCCCGGCCTTAGTGAAGGCTGCTATAGGTCAGCAGGTTTCCCACGAAGAATTGGGCGGGGCCGCCATGCACGCCAGGATCAGTGGTACTATAGATTTCCGGGAGTCCGACGATAAGTCCTGTATCGCACGGTTACGCGACTTAGTGGCGCAATTACCAGAGCCGCCTCGTGTCGACGCTAGCAATAGCCACCAGCCCCAACGGCCGCCGGAGGATTTGTATCAACTCGTTGATCCGATGGGAGTGCGGGAATACGATGTGCGGGAAGCACTGGCCTGTATAGTAGATGACGGCAGTTTTCAAGAGTATAAAGCGGAGTATGGCCCGACTATAGTTTGCGGATGGGCGACTTTAGGCGGACAGCGCGTCGGCATAGTAGCCAATCAGCGGCGCCGCTGCCGCGACGCCCACGGCCAGCTTCAGTATGGCGGCGTGATCTATGGGGATAGTGCCAACAAAGCTGCGCGCTTTGTCATGGCCTGTAATCAGTTAGGTGTACCGATTATCTTTTTCCAGGATGTCAACGGATTCATGGTAGGTCGAGAAGCAGAACAGTCAGGCATCATTCGTGCTGGAGCTAAGTTAGTGAATGTCATCAGCAATAGCCGAGTACCTAAGATCACGGTTATTATGGGCGGCTCTTTTGGGGCAGGAAACTATGCCCTGTGCGGCAAAGCGTTTGACCCCCGCTTTATATTCGCATGGCCTAGTGCCCGCTATGCAGTCATGGGGGCGCAGCAGGCCGCCAGTACCTTATTAGAAATTACCCTGGCCGGTTTACGACGGGAAGGCAGGAATCTGGAGGCCGAGGAACTGGCAGCATTGCGGGACCGCATTCGCGCTGCCTACGAGGAACAAACCGACGTCCGATATGCTGCTGCACGCTTATGGGTAGATGACATCCTGGCACCCGCGGACACTCGACGCACTCTCATCTTTGCGTTGCACATCGTGTCTCGCGTCCCATATTCCGACACAGATTTCAAGACCGGCGTCCTGCAGGTATAATGCTGCGCTCTAAGACATTTACCCTTCAGAATATCGGAAATCAACGTGGCTCCTCGAACCTTACGAGTCGGCAATGGCTGTGGTTTCTGGGGTGATCAACCCGATGCTCCTGTCTACTTAGTAGAGCGCGGAGACTTAGATTTCCTGACGCTGGAGTATCTGGCAGAACTTACTATGTCCATCCTGGCACAGCAGCGCCAGCGCGACCCGCAGCTCGGTTATGCCACGGATTTTCTGGAGGTCTTGAGCAGACTGTGCCCGTTATGGCAGCGATATACGAAGCTTCGGATTATCACCAATGCTGGAGGACTCAACCCGCTAAGTTGTGCTGAACGCGCTCGCGAAATACTTGGCCGCCACGGTCTGAAAAAACGCGTCGCTATTGTCCGGGGCGATGACCTCCTGCCCCATTTGGATGACTTGTTAGCTGCAGGCCATCCGTTAGCTCATATGGATACCGGCGAGCCCCTTACCACGGTGCGTCCGCGAGTCGTGTCTGCTAATGTGTATTTAGGGGCGAAGCCGATTGTGGAAGCCTTAGACCAAGGCGCGGACTTAGTAATTACAGGGCGCGTGGCCGATGCCTCGCTCACCGTAGCACCGGCAGTGTGGACGTTTGGCTGGTCCTGGCAAGATTGGGACAGATTAGCTGCCGCCACGATCGCGGGCCATCTAATCGAATGCGGCGCTCAGGTGACGGGTGGGTTATTTACTGACTGGCCACTGGTGCCGAACCTGGCCGATGTGGGATATCCTATAGCAGAATTGGAATCTGATGGGGCATTTCGTATTCTCAAACCCCGAGACAGCGGTGGCATGGTCACTATAGATACAGTGCGGGAGCAGCTGCTTTATGAGGTAGGTGACCCCGCAGCTTATATCACACCAGACGTTGTAGCTGATTTTACTAGTGTTCAGCTAGCTCCTTTAGAGCCAGATGGCGTGGAAGTACGGCATGCTCGAGGCAAACCAGCTACGGAAACTTATAAGGTATCCGCAGCCTACCGGGATGGTTATTTCTGCAGTGGTCAAATTGTTCTCACAGGACGTGATGCTGTAGAGAAGGCGCGACTTTGTGCGGACATGATTCGCCAACGGCTGCGCCGTGCGGGCGCTGAGCCTGCCCAGTATTATGCGGAGTTCTTAGGGGCAGGGGATACCGTACCTGGGGTCTGGCCACGAGTTTCACCTTACGAAATCGTGTTACGGATCACCGCCTGGGACAGTCAGCGGGCGCTCCTGGAACGGTTTGCCCGCGAAATAGCTCCCCTGGTGACCAGTGGTCCTCCGGGAGTAACGGGCTATGCCACAGGCCGGCCGCCAGTACGGGAAGTCTTTGCCTATTGGCCGGCTTTGCTCGATAAGTCTGCAGTAAAGACTGAAATCCTCTACTGGGATACTTAGAGGGGAGATGATACGTGCGCCTATATGAACTGGCATTAGCTCGCAGTGGCGATAAAGGAAATCACGCCAATATCGGGGTTCTGGCGCGTTCTGCCGAGGCCTATAGCTGGCTTTGCCACTATCTTACTGCAGAGCGCGTGGCAGAATATTTTCGCTATTTAGAGCCTCGCAAAGTAGATCGCTATTTAGCCCCTAATATCTGGGGTCTTAATTTTGTCCTCTATAATGTCTTAGCCGGCGGGGCAGCCCGCTCTTTGCGATTGGATAGCCAGGGGAAAGCATTAGCCAGTGCCCTGCTGGAAATGGCAATCGAGGAGCTACCTCCATAACTACCGCGGCATTCCCTGCCTGGTAAAATGATCGTCTCGACGCTTTCCAGGAGGACTTTTCCAGGAGGAGATGAGAAGTGAAGTATGCCATCATCATACCCGACGGTGCTGCGGATGAACCTGTTGAGGAGCTTCACGGCCGCACCCCGTTACAGGCTGCACGGAAACCTCATATGGATCGCCTGGCGCGTCAGGGACGTTTAGGGTTATCGAACAATGTGC
>JANWVZ010000039.1 GCA_025056555.1 Gemmatales bacterium
GTGGCCGTGATCTGGTATTTCGGCCTGGGCCGATTTTCACCAATCTGCTGCTGGCTGATGAAATCAATCGGGCCTCACCGAAAACCCAATCCGCGCTGCTGGAAGCAATGCAGGAGCGGCAGGTAACCCTTTTGGGTGCAACGCGACCCTTACCAGAGCCATTTTTCGTACTGGCGTCGCAAAACCCTATCGAACTTGAAGGGACTTATCCACTGCCCGAGGCGCAACTGGATCGTTTCCTATTCAAATTGCTGGTAGAACAGGTGAGCGAAGACGTGCTGGTGGGCATCATCAGCACTCGGCGGCGCGGGGAACCGCCAATGCCGTGTTGGGCCTTGAGCCGGGAAGAGTTGGCGAAGTTATACCAACTGATGGAACGGATCTACCTGCCCCGAGCAGTGTCGCAGTACATCGCGCGGCTGGTAGCGGCAACACACCCGCAGTCGGAACGGGCACCCCCGCTGGTGAAGGAATACGTTACCTACGGCTCCAGTCCCCGCGGGGCGATAGCCTTAGCTGAGGCGGCCCGCGCGCACGCGCTGCTGAGCGGCCGGCCAACCGTAGGCTTCGAGGACGTTCGCGCCGTGGCCATTCCTGCTTTGCAACATCGGGTGCTTCTAGCCTATAAGGCACGACTAGACCGCGTTACGCCAACTCAGGTAATCGAGCAACTGCTGGAACACGTCCCTGCGGTTCCTCTGGATTTACCCGAGGACCTGACTATCCAGAACACCAATCCCAACGCTCGGGAGAGTTAACCATGTCCACCATTCTGCCGGTGCGAGCTGTGGGTCTGCGGCATCCCTTAGTTGTGATGCTGATGAGCATGGCTTGGCTGATGGTTTTTTCCAAATCGGGCATGAGCCAACGCCTCGAATTGGCTCCCCATTTGCGAGTGATGGTGTACTCACCCAACCTGGAGATTTATTCTAACGGCTATTGGCCCGTAGTTTGTGTGTTTGAGAATAGTGCCAATCGAGCGATGCGAGTGGAAATACGTTGTCCCAGCGATGATTCTAGTCGGTATTACTTCAATTGGCGCGCGGTGCGCCGATTGACTGTCGAACCTGAGAGCACAGCCCGAGTCACGCTATGGCTGCCGCCGCCTGTTTTTTCGAAACCTGACTTGGAATTCCGGGTTGAAGGCCACGAGGCGTCCAAGTTATGGCTTCCAATAGTGGGACCTCGCGGTTCTCATTTCTTTTCGCGTAGCGGCAGTCCACTGCCGCTAGTGTTGGCCAGTTCGGAAGCGGCGCGCCTGGCACGCCAACTTCGCTTCGGCGAGTATTTCCTCACGGAGCAACCCCAGGTCATGAGCGGCCTTGGTAGCGGCGGCTATTACCATTATCCCACTGCCCCTACATTCCCCGTGCCTTCCACAAAAGCTATACCTCCCTCGGGGGCGTCGCCTCCTGCTTCGACGGCTATTACCATTCATCCGGCGTTAGCGACGAGTCCGCGGGAGTTCCAACTTACGGTATGGGAAGTGCCCGTAACGGTCTGGGACACCCACTGGATCAGCTATACGCCGTTTCTTGGTGTCATACTTACGCCAAAAGACTGGGAAGAGGCGCCGGCTGCAGTCCGGGAGGCGTGGCTGCGTTGGGTAGCCTGCGGCGGGCAATTGCTCCTGCTTGATTTGTATCCCAGCAAACTGAAGCCAATACCTAGCCGACCTCCGTTCGAGTCCCTTGTGCCAGAATTTGTGCCCATGGATGACACTGGGCAATATCCGGCTCCCGAGACCAATGCCCCAAAAACTAACTACGTGGCTGAACTTCCTCCAGACCCAGCCATGCTAGAAAGGCGTCGTCGCGTGGTGTCCAGCCTGCCGACGACCGACTCGTTCGCACTCGTTCTGCGGGAAATTCCGAAACTCCTCGAGGGGTTGGAGCCGCGCCCCGTCCCGTGCGGCTTTGGTGACGTTTACTACGTTCTGGGGAGCTATGCCGAACTCCATGTCCCGCCTGACGTCAAGCTCGTCAGCAGTGCCGCCCAGGAACTCCTGGAGAAATGGGCGCAGGGTGTCGAGGCGCGTCATCGGCTGCTGACGACCGAACTCCCTTCCGCCAACTATCTCCTGGCAGAGGCTTTGCAGGTAGCCAAAGGCATGGGTGTGCCGGTGCTGGGATTTTTTCTGTTGCTGGTGGCATTCTCTGTGTTGATAGGTCCGGTAGCCATTCTGACGCTGAACCGTTATCGGCGATTAATCTGGCTGATGTGGATTATCCCGTTAGTGGCGGCCACGACTTGTCTACTAATACTTGCTTATGGGTTCTTTGGGGAGGGTTTGTCTGCGCGTGTAGCTATCCGCAGCCTGACTCTACTGGATGAACGCCACCATCGCGCCACCACCCTGGGCGTGCTGGGCATCTATTCGCCCATCACGCCTCCCGGGGGTGTGCAATGGGATTACGATCTGGAGCCAACGTTTTTCTCTCAATGGAAGTATATCCACGATACTTATTCTTATGGCTATTACTCCCGTGGACCGTATTCAGGATCAAGAAATCGTGACCGGTGGGCGATTGACTGGACGCAACGGCAACATCTGACCGGCGGATATGTCCTGCCTCGCGTGCGGGAATTCGTACTAGCCCGACGCAGCGAAGTCAGGCGAGAACGTTTAGTGCTGAGGCGTGCCGAGAATCGGTTGTGGGCGGCCAATAACTTTGGCGTAACACTGCGCAACCTGGTGGTATGTGACCACGAAGGTCTATGGTGGCGGGCAGACCAACTGGCAGCAGGGGAGGAAGTCGAATTGCAACGGAGTGAACCGCCAGAGAGCTACACCAGGACCTTAGCGCGGGTTCATCGGGATCCTAAGTCACTTTTGCTGCCTTCCCAAAATCCGGATGCAGAATTGAACGTCTTTCCCGGTATGCTCTCGCAGTGGTTTGTAAACGGGGATAGGGCGAACCGGACATGCTGGTTGGCCAGCCTGTGTAGCGAATCGGGCCCCGAGCCTGAAGCGTTGCTGTGTCCCGGCCGTTATTTTGCGGAGTTGCAGGGCAGTCCTTTCCTGGATTCGGGGTTACGCCGCGTGGGAATCCGCGACGAGCGTTGCTGGGTCATTGGCATTCTGGAATCGCCGCCTCGCTGAGGTGCAGCCATGCAACTGGAAGTCTCAGAATTACGGCGTTATTTCGGCAACGTCAAGGCGGTGGATAATGTCTCGTTTGCCTTTGGTACCCATCAGATTATCGGCTTAGTCGGGCCGAATGGTGCGGGCAAAACCACCATGATGCGCATCATGGCCACGCTGGACGAACCTACCGCCGGCGACGTTCGGATTGATGGCGTTTCGGTAGTGCAATATCCGGAGCGGGGCCGGCGCCTCCTGGGGTTCGTCCCCGATTCCCTTCCCAGCCATCGGGACATTACTGTCCATGAATACCTGGATTTCTTCGCACGGGCGTGTGGCCTACGTGGCTCTCTGAGGCGCCGTGTCCTGGAAAGCATCGAGGAGTTCACCAATCTGACCAATCTTCGGGAAAAAAGCATTCATGCGCTGTCCAAAGGAATGAAACAGCGCGTGAGCGTAGCCCGAGCGTTGTTGCACGACCCGCCGGTTCTGGTACTCGACGAACCAGCCGCCGGCCTGGATCCGCGGGCCCGTATCGAGCTGCGGGAATTGTTGCGGACCTTGTGCGACCGCGGTAAAGCCATTCTGGTCAGTTCCCACATCCTAAGCGAGTTGGAGCAAATGATCACTGGCGTGGTAATCCTGGAGCGCGGCAAACTGGTTCACGCCGGGAGTCTCCAGGAAGTGCTGCGCCAAGTAACGGCGCAGCGGATCGTTCGCGTGCGCCTCTTAGACGGAGCGGATAGTGCTGTGGAAAAAACCCTCTGTTTGCCCCATGTGGAGTCTGTAACACGCGCCGACCAAACCTTGCGGGTCGCAGTTCAGGGAGGTGATGCCGAGTGTGCGGCGCTGTTAGCGGAAATGGTGCGTCAGGGGATTTCCGTAGTGGAATTCCAAATGGAATCGGTGGCTTTAGAGCAAGTCTTCTTGGCGGTTACCAAGGGAGAGGTGGCATGAGCACTCTTAACCAAGCCAAGCCTCGCACCGCGCCGCGATTCGTACCCGACTGGCTGACTCGTTTTGCCGAGCGGTTGGCTGATCTGCCGAATCCCATCGTGGTGAAGGAACTGCGCCAAGCAGTACGCGGTTGGACCGCGCTAGCCATGCTTCTTTTTTACCTAATCGTTCAGCTGCTGGTTGTCGGGCTGATGTTGATGGATACACCAGAAAACCTTCTCGATGAGTCTGCCCTCGGCAATCAGGTATTCCTGGCCATCCAGATTCTACTAATCGTCACGACCGTAGGTCTGTTACCGCTGTACGCGGGGACACGCCTGTTCCTGGAACGCACCGACGTCAACCTGGACCTGATGTTCGCCACGCCCTTGCGTCCCGTCTGGCTCGTGCTGGGCAAATTACTCGCGGCGCTGGTATTGGGCCTGTTGTTTTTCAGCGCTTCCGCGCCAGTGATGACCATGGCCTACTTCCTCCGCGGACTGGATCTGGTCAACAGCACCGCACTATTGGGATTGGATATCCTGATGATGCTGACGGCAGTGCAGGTAGCACTGCTGGTCGCGGCCATGCCTGTGCCACGGCCTGTCGCTGCTGTGTTGGGCTTGGGATTGATTTTCGGCTTATTCGGAACCGTGGTTTACTTGATCAGCCTCTCAGAAGAAGTCATGGTGATGAGTTTTTTTCATAGGCCAGACGACTACTTCCTCCTGGTAGTGTTGGCCCTCAGTGCTTTTTTTATCACGCTGTTTGCATTTACCGCCACACACGCTCTGCTAAGTCCTCCCCCAAGCAACCGTCTGTTTTCATTCAAACTGATGCTGGCGCTGACGCCGCCGGCTTTCTGGATACTGCTGGGGCTGCTCAGCTGGAAACTGACAGACCTGTGGAACAGGCATAACTGGCATGAAGTAGTCCATTTCTGGCTGATTGGGCTGACCAAATTCCAACTCGTAGCCGGCTGGTTGGCCTGGATGATCGCCATCAGCGAGCGCTTGGAGTGGGGCCCTCGCCTTCTTGCTCAGGTGCCTCGCTCGCGGTGGCTGCGTGTTATTGTCTTTCCCTTTTATAGTGGTGCTGCCAACGGTCTGGTCTTTGCTCTGCTGCTTACTGTCATTCGCTGGTTTACTATCGTAGTGGGCCTGCTCATGGAAAGTTGGATTTACAGACCAACCAGCTACCCATCCTTTTTGCAAAATTACTTCGCTCACAACGTTGAGACCGCATGGGTGGGCGACGGTTATGTTCTTGTCTATGCCCTTACGGCCTTCAACCTGCGACGCTATTGGGAAACCCGTCGAGGGAAATTGTTTCCCGGCTGGGTGGTGTTGTTGGTATTATCCACAGTTACGAGTTTTGTTGGCGTGTTGTTGGCCATCATTGGCTCACTTCTCGATTTTCCTGACCGTCTGGTGTCACACGCGTTTGTCTTAGTACCGCTGCCACTGGTGGATTCGCTAATCGGAGAACATCTGGAGGAGGAACTGCTTCGCGCTTGGCCGTATCCACTTGCCAAGTGGCTGGTGATTTTCTGTTCTCTCCTGATGATTATTCCGACGCTGGTTTGGTGGCTGGGGCAAGTGCGCTATTTCCGACCACTTCCACGGCAGGGTGCAGAGCACCGGGAGAAAACACCCGTTCCCCAAGTAACTGAGAATCCCGGGCCTGAGACGACTTGGCAATTGACGGCAGGAGCAGGATGATGGACAAATGGGCGGCCACTTTGGTTCGGGGCGAACAAGAAGGGTATCGCTATCAATGGCGCGTGTTGCGGCGGGCACCTGCCGGGCAATCGGATCGGCATCTAGCCAGTGCCGCAGGCAGTTCCCTGGAGTTCCGTGAACATAGGGAATATCAGGCAGGCGACGATCTTCGCTATCTGGACTGGAGCGCTTCTGCCCGCAGCGAGCGTTTACTGGTGAAGGTATTCGAGCAGGAATTGCATCCGCATCTCGAATTGATTCTCGATGCCTCCCGTTCCATGGACTTGGAAGGTTCAGAGAAAGCCAGGGCATCCTTGGGCTTGGCGGCATTGTTGGCAGCGTCAGCAATCGCCAGCGGTTTTTCCTGCCGCGCTGTTCAGTTACGCGAGTCGTGTCAGCCACTGGGGTGCATGGCCGACCGTCCCAGCGAATGGAGCTTTGACGGCTTTGCTGGTCGAGTCTCGGGCGGCCAAGCATTGCTGCGAGAAGGGCCACGTTGGCGTCCGCGTTCGGTGCGTGTTCTGCTCAGCGATCTTTTTTGGCCGGAAGATCCGATTCCGATTCTGACCCAACTCAGCTGGCAGGCGGCGTTGGTGGTTGTGGCGCAAGTAGTCGCGCAAGCTGATCTCAATCCCACGTTCCGAGGCCAGGTGCGCCTCGTGGATGTCGAAACCGGTCAGCAACGCGACCTGCTGGTCAATGACGGCGTGCTTCAACGCTACCGCGATGCCTGGACACACCATCAGGAACAATGGCAACGGGCATGCCGACAGGTCGGTGCTGCTTACGTTCAGATCATCGCTGAAGAATTCGTCCGCGATTGGATTCCCCGGCCTCTGCTTGTGCAGGAAATCTTACAAATGAGCCGAGCGTAGATGGAGCAACCGCTATGCCTTGGTTAGTGTGGACAACTCCGTGGGCTTTGTTAGGACTGGCCGCCATCCCCGCGCTGGTGGCCATTTACTGGCTGCGGCTTCGTTATCGGCCCCAGCCTGTATCCACACTATTGTTCTGGCGGCATATTCCCGAAATGCGCGATGCCGGGGCACGCTGGCGGGAATTGCAATTACCCCTGTTGTTCTTCCTGGAGTTGCTGGTTCTCCTGGCACTGGTAGCGGCGGCCCTGGGGGTCCACGCGCTCTTATCCGACCGTGCCCGGCCGTTGGTCGTAATCCTCGATGATTCCCTCTCGATGCAGGCCGGTCAGCCTTCGGCTCGTGAGGAAGCAGAGAAGGCATTGCGGCAACTGCTGCAGCATCACTCCTTCAGCTCGCTACGTTTTCTCCTCGCCGGGACGACCCCCCAGCGATTGGGACACGCATTCCGCGAAGTTTCAGAGCTCGAAGGCATCCTGTCAGCTTGGCAATGTCGGGAGCCTACCGCCGTACTCGACCGCGCGATTGTTGCCGCCCGCGAATGGGCAGGTGCCGACGCTCTCCTGCTCGTGCTTACCGACGAACCACCTAAGGACGACCCGGGAAACTCCTTACAATGGTGGGCCTTCGGCTCGGCTCAGAGCAACCTGGCTATTACCCACGCCGTTCGCACGGCTACCGCCGAGGGCGACCGGCTGGTGATCGAGGTCGCCAATTTTTCATCCCAACCTCAAAACGCATCGTTGATTTTGCGGCTGGCTGATACCGTGCTTCAAACTATCCCCATCTCACTCCAGCCCGGCGAAACACAAACGCTGCACTATACGCTCTCGCCTCAGTCTGAACTGCTTGAAGTCTTGTTACCTGACGATGCCTTACTCCTGGACAACCACGTCTGGCTGATGCACACCAAACAAGGCCCCGTCTGCACTCATATAGAAGTGGCACATCCGCAACTTCGCACTGCCTTGGAGAAAGCTCTGCGGGCAACAAGCCTGACCGTCTCAGACCGTGCCCATCCCCACTTGCTGATTACTGACCGTTCTGATCGCCGACCCAACGTAACCACCTGGCTCGTGGAAATGATTGTGGAGCGCGAGGGCGAAGCCCTCACAGGGCCTTTTTTGCTCGACCAGCAGCATCCCCTGTGTGAAGGCTTGAGTTTGCGGGATGTTGTGTGGGGAGCTGGCCGTGCGCCTATTGAGGGAATTCCGATCATTTCGGTTGGCAGCATACCTGTGCTCACCGAAACTGTACGGGGATGGGATCGTCGGCACCTTCGTGTCCGCTTGGTGCCGGAACTTTCAACTTGGCCGCGCAGTCCCGATTGGCCTATATTCTGGGCAAATGTGGTACATTGGCGCCGCAGTCACTTGCCCGGGCCGGAGCGCGTTAACGCTCGTCTGGGTGAGGTGCTGCGTGTTCGCACCACGCCGCTGTCTGCGTCGTCTTCTCAAAATACAGAGGATTTTGTGCTTTGCCGCTTGCCCACCGGTGTCGAGGAGAAGTTCCCTGTTCGGCAGTCGGAAGCGTTTATTCCCCTGCGACACCTGGGCGCGCACGAGATCGTTTTGGCTGGGCAACGCTGGCCTGTGGCGGTGAACATGCTTCATCGCAGTGAATCCGACTTACGTTCCCGTGCCACGGGACGCTGGGGCCACTGGGTAACCGACGACGTTATGCGCCAAGACTACCGCAACCTCAGTTCCTTCTTTTTGCTCGCGGCCTTGGCTGTTCTCCTGCTTCACGGCTGGCTCGTTTACCGCAGCCAGCCTCAACACCAAGGAATTCCTCAACGCGACTGTTGGAAACTTGATACCAAGTAACGCCATAGCCCTGGCCATCATAAGCCTCCTTGGCTTTCGACTGACCTCCTGTTTCCCTCAAGGACATAGAATACCACAACACCAATGACGAATAGTATATTTAGAGGCAGGCAGCGCGAGCGTCCGTCAGTGTCCTGGACGCTATGAAAGACGTGGTACAAAGCCCTACGAACAAGCTCGGCCACTAAGGTCACCGCACCGAACGAAGTACAAACATTTTTTGGACGAACCGAAGCGCGGACTACCCTGACGGAGTAAGATCAGCCCAGACCTCGTGCACGTCGCCGCTGACAGGCCAATCGCTTGTTTGCGGAATGCGGCGGAAAGGAGCGGTCATGCTGGCTACAGCGCATTTTCTGCTGGGACAGATACGCGATGGATTGATTTGGCTGTACGTCCTGCTGGCGGTAGCCGGCCTGATCGGTCTGATTTTTCTGCTGTTGTTCTTCCGCTTCTTCAATTTGTGGATTCAATCCTGGCTGACTGGTGCGGGTGTGGGCATCATTGACATGATTGGCATGATGTTGCGAAAAGTAAATTATCAACTGATTGTGCAGCAGAAGATAGCCTTAGTTCAGGCAGGTGTGCGTGTGGAAACGCGCGATCTGGAAGCGCACTATCTGGCGCGAGGAAATGTGCCCAAGACGGCAGCTGCAGTGATCGCCGCTTATAAGGCGGGCATTGATTTGCCATGGAACCGTGCGGCGGCGATTGATCTGGCCGGTCGTGACGTTTTGGATGCCGTGCGCACTAGTGTCAATCCTAAGGTGATTGACTGCCCAGATCCGACAAAAGGTACGCGCACTCTCGATGCTGTCGCGAAAGACGGTATTCAGCTTAAGGTGAAAGCACGGGTCACTGTGCGGACGAAGCTGGAACGATTGGTGGGCGGAGCAACTGAGGAAACGATCATCGCCCGCGTTGGTCAGGGCATCGTCTCAGCTATCGGGCAGGCGGACGACTATAAGCAGGTCTTGGCCAATCCGAGCATCATCTCGAAAGAAGTGCTGGCTATGGGCTTGGATGCGCAGACGGCGTTTGACATCGTTTCGGTGGACATAGCCGACGTGGAAGTCGGCGAGAACGTTGGGGCGAAGCTCCGGGCTGATCAGGCGGCTGCGGATTTACGTGTGGCGCAGGCCCAGGCCGAACAACGTCGTGCTGCCGCAGTCGCTCTGGAACAGGAAATGCGCGCTAAAGTCGAGGAAAACCGTGCCAAGCTCGTGGAAGCAGAAGCTCAGATTCCCATGGCGATTGCTCAAGCCCTGCGGGAAGGCCGTCTGGGCGTCATGGATTATTATGCCTTACGCAATCTCCAAGCCGATACCGAAATGCGTTCCGCGGTAGCCGGCCTGGGTCTGCGCCGCGAACCTGGTAGCACACAGCAGCCACCCCAATAAACAGGAGCACGTTCATGTTGGCAGCCGGCGATTGGGTCATCTACGCGATTCCGATTATTGCGTTTCTGGTTTGGATTCTCTCGTCGGCCTTACGTCCTGCTCAACCGCCCCCTGTCGCCAGACCCAGGCCTCCTCAAGGAAGCGAACCGGTAGTCATTCCTGAAGCACCAGCAGCTCGGCGAGAAGAAATCCCGGTAGTGATGCCCGTGGAATCGGAGGCAAAACCGCGCGACCGTCTCGAGGAGTTTATTGAGCGGCGACGTCAGGATCGTACTCGAACCGGTCCGCGCCCACCACGCCGCCCCCCTCCCCGCCGGCCGAGCGTAGTTGTGATCCAACAGGTGCCACCAACTGTTGCGGAAGTCGTGCCGGTCGAACCAGTTGTAGTGGTCCGGCCGGAAGTCACTCCACCGCAAGCTATCCCTGTTGTCGCCGCCACACCCAGCAAACCCAGTGCGGGCGAAGCAGCGCGAGTTTTGGCTGCTGAGCCAGCATTTATTCCTGCGCAGCTGAGTCGTCGTAGCCCGGCCCCCGCGCTGGTAGCGCTCAGCCGACTCCTGGAACGACCGGAAGATTTGCGCACGGTGTTCCTGGCGCGAGAGGTTTTTGGGCCACCTAAGGGGCTTCGCTGGTTAGCGCAATCCCGTCAATGACTCAACTCGGGAAGGCTTCCCGAACTGGGGATGAAAGAGTTTGTGCATAATTCCAACGCCGATATTGCAAGTAATCTCCCTGGGGAATCAGGATGGCGTGACTCAGGTCGCGGTTGTAAACGTAAATCCAGCAGTCCAAGTGTTGCTCATTTTCCAGGGTGACAGTTACCGGCACACGGCGAAACAGACTCCGTTCGGGGTATCGGGCGTCGTACTCTTCGTAGGCATCCAACGAGACCAGCACAGCCGGGTCGGGAGGCAATAAGTATACATCCCCTACAATAACGCTGTCTGCGTTCGCATCCACTACGGCAGCGGGGTAAGGTCCCAGATCATACAGACGGCCACGTACCTGACCGGTGCCTCCATATGTCACCTGCTGCAAGACGGCCTGCAATAGTCCAGGGAAGTTTTCCTGGTGCCACAGGGGGGTCAGCGAGGAACCTTCAGCTGGTGGCAAGACTCCGGGCGCGCACTTCGGGCGATAGGCGTCAGGAATCAGGCTCCAGCGTAGTGTCCCGTAGACGAAAAGGTGCCGCATAGCACATCACAGATTTGCAGCGTCAAGTTGATCCAGGAGTTGGTCGAGTTCGTCTTTCGGAGCCGGGGGTTTTTGCGTTTGGCGTTTAGGGATTCCAACAGTCATGCCGACGGCTTGTCGCCCAGCCGCGAGCAGTTCGCGGTCTCGTTCGGCTGCCGCGATTTGCAGTGCGTCGGCCCCGCCGAAAAGTTTCGACAGATCAATCTTGAGCGCTTCTATCCCCCCACCAAAACTGGCACCGGCAATCGCCGGAGATTTGTATTCGGGAAAGATAATGGCATGTTCGGGACAGACGCGGCTACAGGCCGGGCATCCCTTACGGCACTCGTCCTGATGCTGGACGTAAATCAGCCCATCCTCAGTTACGCTATACACTCCAAACAGACAGAAATTCAGACACTCCCGACAATTCGTGCACCGCGAATAGTCAATCACTGGATACCATCGGCGCTGAGGCGGACGCGACAATTGTTCAGGATGAAACGAAACCGCCGTTGGCCCGTTCATCGTCGCAGCTGTGTCGGAGTCTTGGCGAAGGCGCAGCCCCAATTCTACCAGCGGTTGACGTTGAGCGGCACGAGCGGAAACTTCAGCATAAATACGCTCCAGTTCTGCCAGGAACGGCTCCGCGGTTTCGGCATCGCGTAAGTCCAGGCAATAAATGAAGCGCTCTGGTGGGGGCGAACGCAGTTCCGAAGCCCGCTTTGGAGAGCCGTTGCCTCCTTCCGGCGACCCGTCATAGTTCGGCGCCGTCGCCGACGTGTCTGCGGATTGATGCTCGCCAGCGGGTTTCAAACACGTCTCACCCCAATGACCTCGCACACCATCGCGGTCCAAAACCCAGAAGGTTGCACGCGGGTATAGCCACGCCAATACTACCATGTCGCCCCGGACACTTTCGAGAAACAGCCGCGCCGGATGCTCAGCGTCCAGGTCGTACACGTGGGGAATTATTGACACCTCGAAACGCGAATCCCCCAATAGTCCCGCAACAATCGCCTCTTCCAGTGCGCGGCGGGCTGGGTGTTTCCCCTGAGCTTGCGAAATTACGACGGTCAGGCGATAGCGGTTCATCGAAGCACCACCTGAGTGTTTCAGTGGTCGCGGCGAACGTAAATTTTCCATAAGTCGGAGCCATCATCTTCCAAAATTGCCAGGATACTGTAACCTGGGCGCAAGACTGCTGCCGGCACCTCAAACTTCGATTCCAGCCAATCACCGGTGATTTCCAGGACCTGCCCGGGCCTCAAGGCTGCGGTGGCCTTGAGGCTTTCCAAAGCAGGCGCTGGACAGATCAGGCCGCGCACGTCCAAGTGTGCGTCCACACGATGCACCTGTCCGGACTCATCGCAGAAGTAAGACGCTGGCTCACATGCGAGCTTTGTGATCACCTTCGGAGCTCCCATGGCAAGCGCTTGTCGAAGTCAACGTGAAGGAGTTGTATATAGTGCAATTGCGTACACTAAAGCAAATAAGCGCGTGTCATTCTAAGGTAAGTTTTTCGTTAGCTGGAGGGAATTTCGTAGCCTTTGCGATATTCCCGGGTCAATAGAGCATTGGCCTCGGGGTTGCCGATAAACCGCTCAGCTTTGGGATCAAACTTCAGCAGCGGGCCGACACGCAGCAATTCCAAGTGCGTCACCTTGTTCTCGCGCAGGTGCTCAACCATGCGGGAGAAAGCTTCCTGGCCTTCCTTGCTCAATTCCTTTTCCGCGCCGGGCGTGTACGGTCTGCCAAGGCGATAGCTGATATTGCCGAGATGGCACAAAGCACTGGAAAGGTGCCCTTCCTCGATGTCGGCGGTGAGATCGCTGACTTTGCGGCTCTTGACCGCTTGGATGAAATTCGCGAAGTGATTGCCGGTGCCTTGAAACTTTCGGATCAGTTGGCCATCAGGAGTGAATGCCGCACCGCTGTTATAATTCGTACTGACCACATAACCTTTATCGCCATACCAGATATTGCCGATGCGGCAACCAAGCAGATCCCTGGTGGGCAAGCCACGCACTTCAAAAATCAGTTGACTGTCGCCATAATCGAAAACACAGATCTGCGTGTTGGCAGTTTCTCCGGCATCTTCATAGCCGACGCGACCGCCAATACTAATCACCGCCTGGCACAGCGCATTTTTGCCTAGGCCCCAACGCGCCTTATCCATTTCATGAATTCCCTGGTTTCCAAGATCGCCGTTACCATAGTCCCAGAACCAATGCCAGTCGTAGTGGAAGCGTCGACGTGTCACAGGCTTTTTCGGTGCCGGACCAAGCCAGAGGTCGTAATCCACGGTGCTGGGCGGCTCAGTGGTAACTTGCGGGCCGATGCTCGGACGCGGCTTGTAACACAGACCGCGCGCCAGCGTAACTTGGCCGATCCCGCCAGAATGCAAGAAGGCCAGCGTTTCGCGCATCCCGGCCATGGAGCGACTCTGCGTACCGGTCTGCACTATGCGGTTATACTTTCGGGCAAAATCCACAATCCGTCGGCCCTCCCAAACGTTATGGCTGACCGGTTTTTCGACGTACACGTCCTTACCCGCTTGGATAGCCCAAATGGCGGCCAGGGCATGCCAGTGGTTAGGTGTCGCTATCGAGACGACGTCCACATCTTTGCGTTCCAGAACACGGCGAATATCCTGGACGAACTCGGGAAGGAAACCCTGACGGCTCTCGACTTCAGCGAGCGTTTTCTTGACTGGTTCCATCGTCGGTACGGCGCGATCGCAATCGCACATAACGGTAACGATAGTGTCTGGGAGAGCAGCATAACCGGAAAGGTGGGCTCTTCCCTGACCGTGAAAACCAACCACCGCCACGCGAATACGGTCATTAGCCCCGACTTTGCGCAGCGCTGCAGATGGTTGAGCCCGCGCAGGCCCGTCGCGACCCAAGACGGCTGCCGCCGAGGCGAACACGATTGCATCGCGCACGAATTCACGCCGATTTCCTAACCACATAGCCTGCTCCTTTCGTTGCAGCAAAGTTTCCAAGGAGTGCGTTGTTTCCACTTTTTTATCAGGCGAGTTGCTTGCAGGAAAAATCCTCGCCCGGATACCGACGCTGCCTCCGACACAGGCACAACCCGCGAAGCACCATTATTGCTACCAACTTTCCGAGCTTGCGGCAATGGTTCCTGTATCGCACCCGTGCGTTTCACCCTGTTACTGCTGGAATGAGCCTCCCATGCCAGCCGGCGTTGTCGTTTAAGCCTGAGGTCATGCCCGCCTCAGTTGTAGTTATTGCTTGACTCAGTTACCAGAGCCAACAGGCACCCCGCAGTTTGATCACGGCCTTGGCAGAGTTGCTGAAGATTGCTGCTGCCATAACCTCATGACGTCGCCCGATGCTGTGCTCAGGAGAACTAGTGAAACAAGAACATCTCACGGCGAAAATTCCTATTGGTCAATTCGACATGGACGAGTATTTGGGATATGTCTCCAGCACTTTATCGGAACGGATTCGTGAGCCAGCGCTTAGCTTGAAGCAAAACCCATGTACTTGAAAGGTAGGCACGACTCGACCCGATTCAGCTGCGGAGAGTACGCCAGGAAGGCGTGGCGTTGCTAAAGAAACTTCAACTCTTTGCAAGGGGGATGGATGGACGCGTTTGCCAAAGCTGGGTCGCGTTGCCATAGCGTTTGTTGCCTGTTCAACTCGTCGCGACAAAGGATCGCTTGGGATGTCCTGGCTTCCAGTTTCGATCTTCAGCGCAGTAACCAAGCGTGAGCGGGTGAATGGAGCCTGCTGAAGAAACTCGTTGACAGTTCGAGTGAACGCGTAACAAGCGGAGGCTAAGGTTTCGCCCAGCAGCAAGACGATTCCCTCTCACAGTTCAATAATTGCCACCTGGCTGCCCCGCGCTTATAGAGCTGGCCTTGATGGAATGCCTGACAACGATGATGAACGGCGGCTCTCAGTAAAACCTGAAGCAAGGGAATACCCTACGAGCCGGAAGCATTCAAAAACGTGGCTAGTCGTTCCGACGCCGTGGCAGGTTGACGGAATTTGGCGATAATTCTCAATATCTCGAGAATTCGGAGGGAGACGGTGCATGGTACACCAATGGGATTTTCCGAGATTGGAGTGCGATGGTCAGGGCGTTGGACTAACGCGTCGGTATTTTCTGGGTTGGAGCCTCACCGGCCCGATGCTTGGAGCTTGGAGTTGGGCGCACACGCTGGCGCAGAATCCTATAGCGGACGCAGAACCGTGCGAAGAGGTTCGCGCCTATCAACCTGGCCCAGCACAACGTTACGTTCACTGGGTAGGCCAAATGAGTGACTTTCGCTTGTTTCGATACTGGCGCGACCGCTACACGTGTGACGACTTTGCATTCCACTTTCGAAGCAAGGAGCATGGCGATTGGCTGGTCATCTCGCGAGAACCGACGCCTTGGTATTCCTGGCGG
Organism: Gemmatales bacterium; assembly: GCA_025056555.1. Lineage (GTDB taxonomy): Bacteria > Planctomycetota > Planctomycetia > Gemmatales > HRBIN36 > HRBIN36. The sequence goes on from JANWVZ010000039.1 coordinate 15,442, forward strand.
CTCGGTCCGACCTACACGGAAGCAGTGAGTGGCACCGTACTGAGTTCTCGCCCGAGAGTACGTCTGGTCGGTCTGAAGAACACCGTCGATCGATTACCTCCCGTGCTACAACAACTGCCACTCAAGACCCAGCAGGTAGTGACGGCGCTCATAGTGGAAGTGTGGGTCGAGCAGGGGAGTGCGGGTCGCTGGGTTCCCTGGTACATCAACAACTGGTTCCATTCCTGGGGCCATGCAGCCGACAATGCCTGGATCGCACGCCATTACGTCGGCAAGCCGGCGCCGTGGTATTTGGTCTTTTCCAACGACGCAGCTCAGCAGATTGTTCATGCAGGTTTCACTGAGAGGACAGTTGAATTGCTCAAGAAATATGGCGACATACCTCGGCCAGGTCGCGGTTATCTTTTAGTCCCTGCGATGGGAAAAACACCTCCCTGGCAACTGGAATTGGCGGTAGTGGTCAATCCTCGCGGCGAGTTTGTTCATGGGACAGAGCGAAGTTTGCCCCGCACACTGACCACTACCGTGCTGCGCGAACTTCGGCCATGCGGCGGTTGGGAAATGATTGGGAAGACGCCAGATCACATGGCGATTGCTGAGGGGCCATTAGAACCACCGTTGCGCCTCCGCTGGCGTTTCCCGGCCCGTGAGACACCCAAACCCCGCGAAGATGGTTTTGTCGGCAACCCCTGCATCAGCAATGGCCGATTGTATATTGGCAATAACAACGGATTGGTTTATTGCCTTGATGCGCGTAGCGGCAAACGGTACTGGTCGTTCGCGTGTTCATCCTATGTCGAATGCACCCCCGCTGCTCGTGACAATCGCATCGTTTTCGGCAGCTTCGATGGTAACGTTTACTGCCTGGACGCTCAGAACGGTAAATTACTCTGGCAGTTCGCCACTGGGCCAAGGTTGCCCGGCACGAAGGGATATAACGACGTGACGCGTGGTGTGGATAGCAGCCCGGCGTTAGTGAACGGACTGGTTTATTTCGGCGCCTGGGATGGACACCTGTATTGTTTGGAATTGGACACAGGTCGGCTTGTCTGGAAACAGCAGCTGGGCGGACTAGTTCATCGCAGTGGACCGGCGGTGGATGAGATGCATGGGCGCGTTTATATCGGCGCGACGGATGGCTTCCTTTATTGCTTCGAGGCGAAGAAAGGACACTCCGTGTGGCGTCGGCAATTATGTGAACGACACATGGATCATTGCTTGGCAGACCCTGTCCTGGATGGGGGACGGGTTTATATGGGCGCAGACCGGGGGAGTGTTTATTGCCTGGATGCCAATAAGGGGGACGTGCTTTGGCACTATCGCCAAGCCAAGCACCTGATCGCCGGCGCGGTAACGGTGTACGGCGGGCGCGTTTATGGTTTCACCGACGGCGGTGGACAACTATTCTGTCTGGACGCGGCTTCGGGGAAGGAATTGTGGAGCGTGTATTTTGGCAACGGCTGGGGCGGATGTCAGCCGTTGGTTTGTCCTTCACAGGGGGGTCAGGCTTGCATCATTTATGTTACTATGCGCGATGGCCAATACGGGAAGCAGCCTGTCAGTCTGGCGGCGGTTTCCTGGACGGGGAAAGTCCTGTGGACCTGGGCCACCGGGAATGTCTGGGGCTCGCCGATATTGGTCAACGAGATGCTTTATTTCGGTTCGGATGACGGTTATCTTTATGCCTTGGAGAAAGAAGTATCCTAGCAATTTCGGGAGCGGGGCATGCGGTGGTTGGCCTACTTACTAATCGGCTTGCTTTCCGGTATTCTCAGCGGCCTGTTCGGAATTGGCGGCGGCATCCTGCTGATACCAGCGTTAGTTTACTGGTTCGGTTATACGCAGCACGAAGCCCAGGGAACGACTTTGGCGGTGTTGATCCCACCCATCGGTCTGTTCGCTGCTTTGGAATACTATCGTCGAGGGCACATGCGCCTGGGAGCGGTGCCTTGGCTAATCATCGGACTCATGGTCGGGGCATATCTGGGTGCTGTGCTGGCACCGCGGATTCCTGAGACTTGGATGCGGCGCATGTTCGGGTTGTTGCTTTGTTATGTCGGCGTGGAGTTCCTGCTCACGGGGTTGAGTGAATCTCGCTTCTGGCCGGCCGCGGCCGTCACGGGGCTATTGGGAATTCTCATGGGCGTGTGGAGCAAATGGGGTATGTCCCATAGCCGGGCCGCTGAACCATCCGCGCCGGAGGATCCAACTTCGCCGTCAGGCTGATGGCACCTAAGCATATTCGCGGTTCGCCCCAGACAATTTGCCCAATTCGCCAGGACATGGGGCTCTCTTGGTTCGGAGCAGCGACATTGGCCCGGCAGTTTCCGACTCGTATGCTGATCGTCCAAGACGCGCTGGTCTTGGGATTCTTCCTTCGGCATACTCGCGACTTGGAGTCTCTTATGGCTCAGAAGCTGCCGCATCGTCCGTGCTGCCCAGATGCCTCACTTCTACCTGATCGCCGACAATTCCTGGCCGCCAGCCTGACTTTAGTGGGAGGAAGCCTCATGGGACGGGATTATGGCCCCAATGCTCCGCCTGTGCGCTATCCTGATCCGGATGTAGTAGTGCTGGATAAACGCTTTGCAAAGTATAAGATCGGCAACACACCCATCCAGCGTCTGCATACGGGCACGCTCTGGGCGGAAGGACCGGCTTGGAACGGCGTCGGCAAGTACTTAGTCTGGAGCGACATCCCTAATGATCGCCAACTGCGCTGGCTGGAAGAAGATGGTCATGTCAGCGTTTTTCGTAAACCGGCCGGTTACAGCAACGGAAATACTTTCGATTATCAGGGCCGACAAATCTCCTGTGAACACGGCAATCGCCGCGTCGTTCGCTATGAATACGACGGCAAGATTACCGTCTTAGCCGATAAGTTCCAGGGCAAACCTTTCAATGCTCCTAATGACGTAGTAGTTCATCCCGATGGTGGCATCTGGTTTACAGACCCCGGTTACGGCAGTCTGTTTGAATACGAGGGGAATAAGGCAGAACTGCTGCTCAAGGAGGCGATTTATCGTATTGACCCCGTGACCGGGAAAGTGGAGAAAATGACCGATGAGATGTATAAACCTAACGGTCTGTGTTTTTCCCCGGATTACAAGTTGCTTTACGTGGCGGAGACCGGAGCCTCGCACTATGACAAAGCGCCAAAAAACATCCTGGTCTTCGAGGTCAAGGACGGCAGGAAACTCGGGAAAGGACGCGAGTTTGTGTCTATGGAGATGGATGGTAAAGCGGGATTTGCCGATGGTCTTCGTTGTGATAAAGACGGTAACGTCTGGGCCTCCGCCGGCTGGGTAGGAGAGGGGTACGACGGTGTGCACATCTTCGCCCCCGACGGGACCCGCATCGGTCTGATTCGTTTGCCCGAGATTTGCAGCAATGTCTGCTTCGGTGGCCCGAAACGCAACCGTTTGTTCATGACGGCCAGCCAATCGCTTTACGCCGTCTATGTCGAAACTCAAGGCGCTCACATATGTTAGCTGCAGCAAGCATTGGTGCCACGGCTATCATGCAGATTGCGTGAGATTGTCCAGACTTCGGAAGCTCTCCTGGTCACAGCGAACCCATGGGGCTACTCCGTCAGGCCGCGGCTGCCAGCCATACCTCTCATGCTTCAAGATTCTGGTCACGACGGTCTGAAGTGTGGGCATCCGAGTAACCGAGCAGAACCATGGTAGAGAATGCTCCGATTCTGGCCTTACAACACGCAGGCCTGACCATTGAGGGCTATTCACGCGCAGCAGTTCAAACATATTGGCGCGTGCCCGAGCTGAAGCTCGGCTTCGATCTGGGGGCGCAACCCTGGGACTTCATGAATATGCCCACTTGGCTGATCACCCACACGCATCTGGATCACGCCGCTTGTTTGCCTGTTTACATTGCCCGTCGGCGAATGATGCGGATGGAACCCCCGACCATTTATCTTCCGGCGGAATCATTACTCTGGACCCAACGGCTGCTGCGTGTGTGGCAGCACTTGGACCGGGGAAGGCTCACCTGCCAGTTGCAAGGAGTAGTCCCCGGCGATGAAATCGAGCTGAACCGTGAGTACGTTGTCGGGGTGTTTCGCACCGCACACACGGTGCCCTCAGTGGGTTACCTCGTCTGGAATCGTCGCCACAAACTCAAAGCGGAATATCACGGCTTACCCGGAGAGAAAATCCGCGACCTGCGGCTCAGCGGTGTGGCAGTCACGCAGGAAGTGCGCACGCCGGTGCTGGCCTACACGGGCGATACCAGCCCTGAGGTCTTCGACTACTATCCCACCCTTTACGATGCCAGGGTTCTGATTACTGAACTGAGCTTCATTCTTCCATCGCACAAGAAAGACAAGATTCACAAGTTTGGCCACATGCACCTGGATGATTTGCTGGAGCGAGCCGAGCGATTTAACAACGAACTGATCATCGTCGCGCACTTCAGCACGCGCTACCATCCGCAGCAAGTACACCGTTATCTGGAAAAACGCCTGCCCGAAAAGCTCAAGCCTCGCATCAAAGTGTGGATCTGAAGGAGCGCCCTATGCAGGAAAGGAATCCCCGTGCCGCCATTTGACCGCGACAGCATAGTGGCTGGACCCGGTCAGACTCGCGATCAGCCAAGGTTGTCCTGTTCCCCAACAGCACGGAGGGCGACCTCCCCGCCTGACATCGCGGTGATACTGACTGGAGATGGCCTGACTTGGCGGAGCGCCCAGCCCTGCGACGCGCCCGAGCGCATCCTCTACTGGTTCGGATGGGCAGACAATACAGCCGAGGAACCGAGCATGCCCCGCAACCGCCCGAGCGCAGCTACACCGCTTACCGTAGGACGATGCCGATTGGGACTGTGTTGCATGTTTGTAGGTATTGCCGACGTTCGTTTCCGCGTGACCACGGCCTCGGCGCTGAACCGACTACCCTCGGCCGCAGCCTGGCACCGCATCTGCACACTGGCGGAGCATAATGCAATTACCTTGCGGCGCGCTCTAGAGCATTGTGCGCGCCTGGGCATTCGCGCCTTCCGTGTGCTCAGTAATCTGCTTCCCCTGGCCACGCATGAACAATACCAGTATCATTTGGGGGATTTGCCCGCATCGGTACGTGAGCATTTGGCGGCAGCGGGACGTTTCGCGCAGGCCCAGGGGATTCGTCTGAGCTTTCATCCCGATCAGTTTGTTCTTCTTAACAGTCCCCGTGCCCAAGTGGTACAAGCGGCAATTCTGGATCTGGTGGTTCATACCGAGTTAGCCGATTTGCTCGGCGCAGACGTGATCACCATTCACGCCGGTGGCGTCTATGGCGACAAAACTCAGGCGCTCCGACGCTTGGCTCGCGTTATCGAGCGACTACCGGATCAGGTGCGACAACGTCTGGCTCTGGAAAATGACGACCATCTGTACACCGTCGCGGACCTGTTACCTCTGTGCCGCAGTCTTCAGGTTCCCCTGGTTTACGATGTCCATCACCATCGCTGTCATCCAGACGAACTGAGTTTAGAGCAAGCGACGGAACTTGCCTATGCGACCTGGAACCGCGAACCGCTGTTTCATATCTCCAGTCCGCGGGGAGGTTGGAGAAGTCGCGATCCCTCGCAGCATGCTGATTACATTCGACCCAGCGATTTCCCTGGTTGCTGGCTGAAACTGCCCCTGACGGTCGAAGTAGAAGCCAAAGCGAAGGAGAAAGCCGTGCTCCGCCTCGCCCGCCATTTCTCGAACATGTATCAGCGTTCAACTAGCAAACCTTGCACCTGGCTCCACGAGGCACCGACTATGCCCCGGACGGTCTTTATAGATGTCGGGAACAAACCAAAAGGCTACGATGCATGGCTCCACAAGAAAACCATGGCCCCTCCTGACCATCGGAGTCCTCGCCGATAGTCGCTTGTGTGATTAACCGGGTCCTCCCAGAGCCTCCTCGGTCCGACGGTTGAACGGTCGTGGTCTCCATAGCCAGATTTCATGGGTCGCTCAAAACACAGAATCTGATGCTCTCCGCTGAGACTGGGGGTTCAGCAGATAGCGGGATTCTACGTCTAGCTGGCTAGTGTCGTTCCCAAGCTGGAACAGTATTCCAGTTCGGAAAAGCCGAGACGCAGACCTTTGCTTCCTCTTCGAGTGGTGGTAGATCAGCTGGGGCCCGGAAAGTGATCAGTCACCAGGAGCAACCTAATAGTGGCACTCTTGCCGATTGCATCAATCGCGTGAAGCCGAAGCGATTCTGTTCTTGCTACAATAATCTCAAGAAGGACTTTGGGCAGGGGGAGCCTTGGAGTTCTTCAGGCACCAGGAACGAGATGGGGAGGAGCGGGGAGCGGGCAACGTGCAAAAAAGCGCCGAGGCAATCGCGGCCGATCTGCGTGGCGAATTACGGGGACAAGTGTTGACCGATGTGGTTGGGCGGGCGCTCTACAGCACCGATGCCAGCATTTTCCAGGTGATGCCGACCGCGGTTGTGCTCCCGGCCGACGAGGAAGACGTTATTCGCGTGGTGCGGTATGCGCGGGAGTACGGTTTGCCGATAGCCGCTCGGGGGGGTGGCTCCGGCCTGGCAGGAGAATCCCTTACAACCGGCATCGTCCTGGATTTCAGCAAGTATTTTCGTTCGATTCTGGAAATGGGCGACGACTGGGTGCGCGTGCAACCGGGCGTGGTTTATCAGCAAGTGCAGGAGCGGTTATCACAACTCGGTCGGCAAATCGCGATAGACACGGCCAGCGCTGCGCAGTGTACTCTGGGCGGGATGCTAGCCAACAACGCCAGCGGAGCACGGGCCATCCGCTATGGTTATACCCGTCAACATGTACAACGACTTCGATGCGTTTGGGACGATGGCACCGTTGAGGTATGCTGTCGTGCCGAACCGTTTACTGAATCTGCCCCGGCGGGTTCCGTAGAGAACTACAGCTCCAACCGAGGGGAATTGGAAACAAGCCCTTCGGGAAACCTGGCACCGACGGCGCTGACTACGGGCAGTGCTGGTGCACCCGCCGAAGAGGGGCTGAGTCGGAAACGAGCTTTGCTGCGTGAGCTGGTGCCCTTGGTACGCAATCACGAGGAATTGTTACAGACCTGTTTACCGAGAACCCGTTTCAATCGCTGCGGCTATGCATTAGCCGAGTTGCTGCGACCAGAAGGGGTGGACTTAGCAGGTTTAGTGGTGGGTTCTGAGGGCACATTGGCGCTGATTACCGAAGCGACGTTGACTACTGTGCCCATCCCCGGCCAGCGCGCTATGGTATTGCTGGGATTTCGCAGCCTCGAAGAAGCGGCCCAAGGGGCTTCCAAGTGCCAGGATTTTGAACCCTCGGCTTGTGAACTGGTGGATCGCCGCTTATTGTCATTGGCTTTGGCAGCGCACCCGGAGTACCACCGCGTGGTGTCCGCGGATATTGAGGCGGTACTGCTGGTCGAGTTTGAAAGTGAAGGCCCGGGGGCTGCACAACAAGCCCGCGATTGGCTCAAGCACGCAAAGTCTTTTTCCGGAGTCATCGGCACCTATTTGGCCGAACGGCACGATGAGGTGGATTGGCTCTGGCAGTTGCGCAATGCCGCCTTGCCGTTGTTGCACGCCTTGCCCGGTCAGATTCAGCCAATTCCCTACATCGAGGACGTAGGCGTGCCGGTAGAGCATTTAGCGGAGTTTCTGCTGCGCTTACAGGAGTTGCTCCAGCAGCGGGAGATGACGGCAGCCTTTTTGATCCATGCAGGAGCAGGCATGGTGCACACTCGGCCGCTGCTCGACTGGCGCCGACCCGGCGAATTCGATCGCTTGCGCAGCCTGGCAGAGGGCGTGTACGAATGGGTCTGGCGGCTGGGCGGCACGATTAGTGCGCAGCATAGCGTGGGATTAGCACGCTCGCCCTTCGTCAAGCAGCAATATGGCCGACTCGCGGAAGTGTTCCGCGCAGTCAAACGAATCTTCGACCCGCATAATATTCTCAATCCCGGCAAAATTGCCGACGTGGATGAATCACTGGCACGTTCGCTGCGCAAAGATTGTCGCACGCTTTTTCCACTGACTGCAACGTCTCCTCGGTCTTCTGCACTTGGCCGGGAAGCGTCCATGCCGACGGAGGTTCTTTCGACCATCGGCTGGGCACTACGATGGCCTGAAGAATCCTTACCTCATACTCTTCAGCTTTGCAACGGCTGCGGTGCTTGTCGCACGGAAACGCCGCGTTTGCGCATGTGTCCGTTGTTCCGTGTGCACCATGAGGAGTCGGCGACGCCCCGAGCCAAGGCGAACCTGATGCGCTCATTGTTAGACGGCACGCTTCCCGCCGACTTGCTCAGCGCAGACGCGGTGCGTGAAGTCGCGGACCTGTGCGTCAATTGCAAAATGTGCGCGCTGGAATGTCCGGCCCGGGTCAACGTGCCTAAGCTCATGCTCGAAGCCAAAGCACAGCACGTCGCCGAAAACGGTTTAGCTCTGGACCAATGGGTGTTGGCACGTCTGGAGGGATTCGCCGGATGGGTGAGCACGTTCGCCTGGTTGATCAATGCGGCACTGGAAACACGTCTGGTCCGCTGGCTGCTCAATCGCATCTTCGGGTTGGCCCGTCGGCGGCGGTTACCGAAACTGGCCAATGTGCCGTTTCTGAAATTGGCTCAGCGCTTCGGTTGGACACGCCGACCTCGTCGCATCGCTTCGTCAACCCGCGTGGCCTTGTTCGTTGATTTTTACGGGAATTATGTGGATACCACTTTACCATTGGCAACGGTGCGGCTACTCCAGCAAGCCGAAGTACGCGTGTATGTTCCACGAGGGCAAGTTAACTGCGGTATGGCCGCCTTAGCTTGTGGCGATGTGGACACCGCGCGGCGTCTGGCGCGTCGCAATTTGCAGATTTTCGGAGACCTGGCCCGCGATGGTTTCGATATTGTCTGTTGCGAACCGACCTCCGCGATCATGTTCCGCCTGGATCATGCCAACATTCTGGACGATCCCGACGTTGAGCCTGTGGCCCAAAAAACACGTGAATCGGCCTCGTACCTCTGGCATCTGGGTCAACAAGGAAAGCTGCCTGTAGATAGGCTCCAACCTCTGCCACTGAACATTGGACATCATGTCCCGTGTCATATTAAAGCCCTCGGATTAGGCGTCCACGGCCCCGATTTGCTCCGGCTCATTCCGCAACTCCAGGTGCACGTGCTGGACGTGAGCTGTTCGGGCATGGCAGGGCCGTTTGGCCTGAGCGAACGCAACTACGCCGACTCCCTGGCCGCAGGACGACCCATGTTGGAACGCCTAGCCCATCCCGCCATTCATTTCGGGTCCAGTGAGTGCAGCAGCTGCCGACTTCAAATGGAAGATGTCGCCAACAAACGCGTTCTGCATCCCGTACAATACTTAGCGCTGGCCGCGGGATTGCTTCCGGAAATCGAAGCGCGCCTCCAGCGTCCCCTGGGCGTGCGAACCTTGTAACGACTATGACGCTGCGCATCCTTTTTTTTGCCCGGGCTAAAGAGCTGGCTGGCACAGACTGTGCCGTGCTCGAGATTCCTCCCGGCATGCGACTGAGTCAGGTGCGGCAGGAAGTAGCCCGACGATTCCCCGCGCTGGCCGAATTTCTTCCACGCTGTCAATGGGCCGTGCACGATGTCTTGGCTAGCGACGACACTGTGATTCCTGCCGAAGCCACGCTGGCCGTCCTGCCCCCTGTCAGTGGAGGCTCCTCCTCGTGATTCGCCTGCAACACGAACCAATTGATTACGCTGCGCTCGTCGAGTCTGTACGCTGCCGAACCGCAGGGGCAATTGTGCTTTTCCTCGGCACCGTTCGTGAAATCACCGGCGAACAAATCACACTCGCTCTGGAATATGAAGCCTACGCTCCGGTCGCGGAAAAACACCTCGCGCAGATTGAGGAGGAAATGCGGCAGAAATGGCGGATTACCCACGCCGCTTTGGTACACCGCTTGGGCCGACTCG
>JANWVZ010000003.1 GCA_025056555.1 Gemmatales bacterium
CAACACTTGTAGGTGGATGCTAATGGCCTGCTGAGGAAGCCATCTTGGGAGGCGACTGTCGCAGATTCTAAGGAACTTACGGCCTATCAGCTTCTCCGCATCGCGGGTCGCGTAGCATCTATACCTTCCGCGATAGGCCGATATAAATAAGCCTGCGTCGCCCGCCCAGCTCCCTGACGCCTATGGACGCATTGTCCGCTTATATGGGCGCAACCCCCCCGCGCCCCTCGTTGAGTATCTTTTTGAGGAATCGGAGTCGGACGCGGTCTTTGCGCTCGAGAAAGCATATTGCTCTGAGCCAGTTCAGGAAAAGAAGCAACTCGCTGGACTGAAGAAGTCGGTTCACCTGATTGAGAGTTCTGCCTGGCGTATTGAAAATGACCTTGTCCAGTTGGCACACTTAGACATAGCTAAGAAGGAGATAAATACATTAGCCGATGCTGACGTGTGGTGGAAGCGCAGATACATCGTGCATGCGTTAATGAAGTATCCTTACTTTCGCACGCCGGAATTGGTGAAGAAACTGCAGAACGACCCGCATCCATTGGTGCGCGAGTGGGCGAAGCATATCAAGCTTAATAAATAGCAATCTACCGGGGACCAAATATTTCGCTGTAAGGGAGTAATATGAGTCTTGTTGGTTGCGGAAATTCATCGCGCCGTCAGTAGCGGGATGATCAACAAGCAATTCTGTTCCTAAGCAGAGAAATGTTCAAAGCACTGAGCAATGAACAGTCGGCAGTTGAATGCTCAACCAGCAATCTGGCTCGAGGCACTGGCGCTTTCATAGTGTCATGAGCTGGCCTACCAGCGAGGTATCAACTCATAAGTAGTTCCGTCCCCAGGCGTAAGTAGGATGGTCGTTTCTTGCGAGGGGCCGGCTATCGTGAAGTGGTCGATCGTCGGTTTGGCCTTTGGGTTCATGCCCAGGCTGCTGAGTTATATAGTCGGTCAGTTAGGAGCCGACTTATTGGTGGCAATGGCGTGCTGGGGATATGATACCATAGCTTTATACTGAGCAGCGCATTAACCCATGCAGTCAACGAGACCTATGTTACCGATAGTAGCTTAACTATCACCTGGTGAAGGGGGACTGGATGAGTTGTGAGGGAAGAGATCGCGATGCATGTTGGATTGGGAAATTAATGTTCCCGTGAATGGGTCGGAACCGACGCGAAGTTTAGTCAACTGAGAAATAGAAATCGCGACTAAGCGCCAGTATCAGATCAGGGAAGACGTCGCTGATTCAGTATAAGACATAAGGATAGCAGGTTCCTCGATGCCGTCTAAGGCGGGAAATCGGCGGTCGAGGATCAGTTCGGCTAGTTGACGAGCCAAGCGAACATCGTCGTCGGTAAGACGAGAACCGCTCCAGCGTCGGCGGAGTTCACGGCAAAGGACGTCTGCGGCGAGGACCCAGGCTTCATCATTTTGCCGGTCGGCCCAGAGTGCGGTGACCAAGACGGTGATGGTATCCTGAATACGTCCCGACATTTCCATCATTTTGACCTGGCGGTCAGCCAGACGCAGTTGGTAGCGTCGTAGCATGGCGGAAATTTCCTCGGCATAGCGGGGCAAGACCGCTTCTGCCCACTGGGCATGGGGACGCAGTTGACGGTGCAATTGGGGAACGTAGGAAACCAGATGGGGGCGCAGCCGATGGGCGAGCCACCATTGGCCATAAGCCCATAATTCCCTTCGCAACCGCCAAACATGAAGTGGATTCCACATCCGAAAGGTTTTCATGCCGTAAAGGTTGAGCCGGCGTCCGATAGGCTCGAAGAAGCGTCGGCCATGTTCCTTAGCTAAGGACTTGAAAAATGCCAAGGCCAACATTTGGCCTTCACCTTCGTAAATGCAGGGAGCGAGGAAATCGTGGACATTATCGCCAAAGAGGTGCCCGTGCAGAAACGCACGTCCGCCGTGAGTTTTCATGAGAATCTCGATGGCGGACTCTTTCATTGCTTCGCTTCCGAAAATCTTGGCAATAATGCCTTCCAACTCGCCGCGATAACCGAGGTCGAGTAACCATGATCCCCATTGGGTAAGAGCGTCAGCGGCGGCGATGTATCCGGCCAACTTGGCCAAGCGAAAGCGTACCAACTCGCGAGCGCCAATCGGTTCACCATAAGTGCGACGGAAATGCACCCAAGGTATCAGCGAGGCCAGCATCAGGCGCATGCTTCCCGCGGCTAACGCACATAAGGCCAGGCGACCGCGATTCAAGCCGTGATAGGCAATCATCAAACCGTCGCCTCCTGGAGGCTGTAACAGATTTTCCGCGGGTACAAAGAATCGCTCGAAATGGAGGCCGTTGTTGTAATTGTGAGCCAGGGCATAAAGACCATAATGCACGATGCGAAAGTGTTCGTTTTCCTCGTGGGGTAATTCGACCACGAACACTGCCGGCCGATTTTCGAGCAAGGCCACGAGGGCGATCAAACGACCGGGAATGGCATTGGTGATGAAGAGCTTATCACCAGTAATCTCAAAGCCGCCAGGAACGGGTCGAGCAATTGTGCGTAAGGCGGTGAGGTCCGAGCCGGCATTGGGCTCTGTCAGGGCAAAACCGGAAAGGACTTCGCCGCGCGCCAAACGGGGCAGGAAGCGTTGTTTCTGTTCGGGCGTGCCGAAGGTCATGAGGGGATCCACCGCACCGATACAGCCGTGGACCGAAGCCAGGCCGGCGATGGTAGCGTCCAAGGTAGCCATGCGGGTGAGAAACGAGGCAAATTTCGCAAAAGGGATGCCACTACCACCATATTCAGGACTGATCAACAAGCCCCAATAACCAGCTTCGGCCAACTCCTGCAATAGTGTATCGGAAACTTTGCCCTGAGCATTCCACAAACGATGGGCCTGACGAGCGTTGCGGAGGACCTCATAACAGCGTTCCAGCACGGCATCAGACGGGGCCGACTCCGGCGGTGGAGGTCGAAACATGCTGATGGGGACTTGGCCTTCCCACACGGCGCGGTGCACCGGACTATTGACGGTCTGATACTGCGGTTGAAAGAGCGCTTCCAATTGCTCATCGGCGCGATCGACCGCTCCGAGCCGGCGGACCTCCTCGGCGCTCTTGCCGGCTTGTGCCAAAGCAGTCTCCGCGAAGCTGGGCCGACCTGCTTCTGCCATCGGTTTGTTTTCCTGCCGCGGAGGGCTTCCCCAATAGGTATTATGGTCCTGCCAAGCGCAATAACCACCATGCCAGGGCGGCGCCCAGGGTCAAACCGAAAGCAATCCCCAGCCAAATCGGCCAGTTTGACTTCAGCCGTGCCAGAACTGGCGGTGAGTCCGGAGGAGTGGTGTTTGGCGCGCCTGTGGAGCGGGGTCGGCGCAAGTTCAACTGATTGACCCGCACGGTAGAATCAGCCAAGGTACTCGACTTGTCGGCCGCATGACTTCCTCGTGGACCTTGGCTACGACTTCCTCCAAGAACTTCGCTCGAGCTGGGCGTTCTGGCGGGCGTGCCTGTCAAGCTGATCTTGCTCAGTGAGGCTGAGGCTTCCGACGATACTTCGGTCAGGACCCCCGAACGAGCTTCTGCGGACTTGCCAGTTAACCGCGGTGAACTGGAACTGCCCCCTGTACTAGCCAACGTTGCCAGCAGTTGGTCGGTCGAAGCCGGTCCGGTAGCGGAAGGTGTGGTTGGTTCCACTCCGGGAGGTGGCAAGAGTCGGCGGAGGTCCACCAAAGGTTCTAAAGCGCGAGCGACGTCCTCCGGCGTCTGCGGACGGTCTTGCGGTTTCTTGGCCAGCATGGCGTGCAACAGCTGGACAACTTCTCTGGGCACATCGGGGCGGATGTCGCTAATCGGGTTCGGTATTTTCGTCTGGTGCCATATAAGCTTCTGCGCAACCGTACCTTCGGGAAACGGAGGATGCCCGGCCAGCACATAGTAAAACGTTGCGCCTAGACTATAGATATCCGCGCGGATGTCAACCACATGGCTGTCTATTGCCTGTTCGGGAGCCAGGTAATCTGCTGTCCCCAGGACTTTTTCGTCGTATTTGCGAGTGAGAATATCCTGTTCGTCGAGGAAGAATCGCGCCAGTCCCAGATCGAGCAGTTTAACAACTCCCGATCGGCTCACCAACAAATTGGCCGGTTTGATGTCACGGTGAATCAGCCCGACGCTGAACGCGTGCTGCAATCCTTTAGCAGCCTGGTAGAGGTAATGCACAGCGCGGGCGACATCGAAAGGCCCATGAGCCTTGACCAACTCCTGCAAACTGACACCATCTACATATTCCATGACCAGGAAATGCAAGTCTCCTTCCTGATCCAGGTCGTAGGCGCGGACAACATTAGGGTGGTCTAGAGCGGCAATAGCTTTGGCTTCACGATAGAAGCGTTCCAGGGCGGAACTTTCTCCCGAACGGGAGCGTGGCAACACTTTAAGCGCCACCAGACGCTTCATGAACTTATGTTCGGCCAAGAATACCATTCCCATGCCGCCGCTGCCCAGCCGACTCAGGATCTTATATTTGCTGATGAAAAAACCTTTCCACCGGCCTGCCAGTAATTGTTCCGCCTGAAACGGGGTCAAGAGGCCGCGTTGCACCAGCAGATCGGCTAACTGCGCCGGCTCACAAACTTGACCGCCGGCGCACACCTCCCGCGCCAAACCGTCTAGCCGCTCGGCTTCGACCAGACCGCTCTTATGTACTAAGTCGAGGAAGGCTTCTAACGTCGCTATGGCCATAGCTGGCCTTATCCGGCGAGCGATACCCGCCTTCTCCTCGAAGGTTCTCTGGCTTCCTTGCGACGCTCCGTTGCCGGGCCAATTAATCGGCACCTCTCTCTAGTATAGCTAGGGATTTCCCCGAAGAACAACTCGGGTTGGGTTTCTTATCACAGTGTAATCCTGATGCCGTCGCTGCTGAACAATATTCAAGGGGTCGGGGCTAGCCACCCGCCCCCTTGCTCCTAAGGAAGTGTGCAGTTCGCGCCTGACTTCTAAGAAAGCATCAGGGTCGATGCTTATCGTGACACTCGTCGCACTTTTTATCTAACGCCTTAACGGCAGCCAGTACCTCCTTGGCATCTTTCCTGTTAGCAGCCTCCTGTATTTTGGCGACGTCCTGGGTATATTCCTTGCACAACTTAACCCAACTGGCTTTCGGCCCTTTGGGGGGGTCGTTTTTCTCCATCAGGCTAATCAGGCGGGTGAATTCTTTGGCGTCCTTTTGCAGCTTGGCCCAATCCGGCTTAGGCTTCTTCGCCTCAGCCTCGATGACGTCCTTGAGGCCTTTCTTGACCCGATGGGTAATGTCCATGATTTCATCCACGCCGGGAATATCTTGCTTCAGCGCGAGCGCCAGGTTGCATAAAGCCAGCAGTGCCAATCCCAGCGTAAGGCAGATCCCAATGCGTTTCATAAGGCTTCCTCCTGTCACGATGCTTGCATGCTCGTAAACAGTTCGAGGCAGGTATGCCACAGGCAGGTATTTCCCATAAATACTAATCCACTGCTCCAGCGTCAACGGGTCGCTAGGGAGAAGATGAGCGGGATGGCGATTTTACTTGCAGCACTTGCACCACGTCACTGCCTTCTTCACGGCCTCCCACCAGGACACGCACAGGCACGATGTATTGCCCAGGCTCGACGTTTGCAGGAATGCTGAACTGAGAGCGGAAGCGGGTCGTTTGTCGCGCGGGCACCCGCACACTTTGGCGCGATGGTTGTTGCTGCCAGGGCCAGTGCCATTCGACTTCCAGAACTTCGGCCATGGCTCCTGTGTTCTCGACAACCAGCGTGCAGACCAGTTCTTTACCGGCCTGACACTCCAGCACGAAGGGTTCCACAGCAATGCGATGGGGATTCCAATCTCGCCGATGGTCGCCGCTCACGCACAGCGCGTCAGCAGCTGCCACGGCTGCTTCTGCCCAAAGGACGCGCCGCCGAAAATCCTCCGCATTGAACTCCATCGCACTGCCGTGTTCCGCCAGGATCCAATCCGGACTTATCTCCAGCACTCGCCTTGCACTCGCGGAATAACCATCCGGTAAACCTCGGTTCAAACCCATCCAGCCCCCACTGCCACTGTACTGATCCTGATGAAACCAGTTATCCGCCGTGAACAAACATCGCTTGCCATCTATCGTGGTTTCCACTCCCATGGTGTAATAAGTCTGGCCGGGGAGATGATGAAAACGAAAACTGTATTCGCGCCAATACCGCACTTCGCCCGGTTCGGCAGTCCTTGTGATCCTTACCGGGCGTGGATCTAAGAAGGGATGACGCCACTGCAACGGTGCTCGCAAGGGCTGAGCCACGATATCTAAAGTCCAAACCTCGCATTGCTGGGCTATGTATTCGGGCAAATCATACACGCCGTCATAATGATCATAATGGGCATGCGAAATCATCACGACCTCAACAGGTCCCAACTTCCTTTCCCGCTGCAAACGCGCTATCTGTTCCACACTCCGCTTGCCCCATGGATCCACCACTAACAAGCCTCCATGTTTAGATACTAACACATAGGTATTGCCGGTTAGATAAAGATGGGGAGAAAGGTGCGACCATGGTTTTTCGCCAGCCGTGGCGGATTGTTCCGGGGCTAGGAAACGATAGGAAGGCGGCTGACCGAGTACCTGCTTAGTATAGAACTCAAAACTCTTCATTTGCCCCGCTTTCTCGAGCCGCTGAATCGTCAGTTCCAGGGCTTGTGGAATGCTATCTAATATCGGTGCGCCATGAGCCGGAAGCAGTGCTCGCAGATTACGGCGTGAAAGTTGCCGGAGGGACTCGGCTGCAGGTTTGAGTCCTGCATCGGTCCAGTGATCCCAGTCCGTCGTGTAAGGTGACCAGATTTTTCCAGGCGCCGCCAAACTGTCCCCACAAAAGGCAATGGCCGCTTGTTCCCCCAAAGGTCTCGCCAGATAACATAAGTGATCCCGACTATGGCCTGGCGTGGCTAAGACCTCGAATTGCCATCCCTGCCATTCGAGAGTGTGGCCGTGTTCGAGAGTTAAATCTAACCCATCTATACCTTGGGGGAGCACTAAGTATGCAGTTCGCGACGACCGCAAGGGTAATACTTCCTGCCAATAACGTTGCACTCCTGCCGGGGTAAGCCAGGCTGCTGCCGCTTTGGGGCCGCGTATTCTTATTCCCTGGCGCACTAGTTCTGCCGCTTGCCAACAACTGTCGCGGTGGTGGTGCGTGAGCAAGACCATATCAATTTTGGTAATTCGGAGCCGCTTCAACAGACTCTGCAGGTCCGCGCCGGCGGGCGCATCTATGACTATTGCGCGGTTCTTCTCGACAATAGCATAGGCTGCTGGCTCTCCCTGCGAGCGGTAAATTCCTGGCAGGACCTCCTGCCAACCGCTAAGGCCGTTGCTCCCGAAAAAGTCAGACACCCAGTATGCGGAACAGATTGCGCTCAAGGCCAGCAAGAAGGCTGCCGTCTTCGTTCCTATATGCTCCTTCATGAGATTAGTGTCCCACTAAATCGGCTGGTCCAGACCGGCAGAGGACTGAGGAGCAGGTCGCTGTCATCGGTTCGGCTCCTGCGCGAAATCAATGCGAGGCAGGTATGGAATAAAACCGGCACTATAGGCATCACTTAGCAAGCGTTCGACCGCCTGACGCTCTACCGGCCCCGCTCGCAGAGTTCGCTGGTTAACGTACATCTGCACAAATTGACGTCCTTGCTCCCGACTTAGTCCCCGACCAAACTGTAACGCATAATCCAGGGCCTCTTCCGGGTGCTTAAGAGCGTACTCTATGCTTTCACGCAACAATCGGACGATTTGGCCGATGACCTCGTCTCCCAAGTCACGACGGACGACGTTAGCACCCAAAGGCAGAGGAAGACCCGTTTGTTCAAACCACCATCGGCCTAAATCGGCAACTAAGTATAAGCCCTGCTGGGGATACGTAAGTTGACCTTCATGGATGACCAACCCGGCTTCCACAATCCCTTCCTGCACGGCCTGAAGTATCTGATCGAAAGGCATCACACGATAGGAATACCGAACTCCGAGGTATAGTTTCAGCAGCAGAAAGGCAGTAGTCAGCACGCCCGGGACTGCAATCGTAGCACGCTCCAAGTCGTGTTTAGACATACTGCTCCGCCCCACCACAATGGGGCCATAGCGATCTCCCATACTGAACCCGCTGGGCAACAGAAGATATTTATCCGTCAGATAGGCATAGGCGTGCACGCTTACCGCAGAGACTTCGAGATCGCCCCCCAGGCAGCGCTGATTCAGTGTCTGGATGTCCTGCAGTTCGTGCTGAATTTCCAGACCGTCAGTCGCTATCTTACCTTGGGTCAGGGCGTAGAACATAAAGGCATCGTCGGCATCAGGACTGTGTCCGATCCGTATTACCTTCTGAGGCACATCGTTCTCCTTGACTTCTTCCCAGTTGTCTCCACTGACGCAGTTGCTCCAAATATAAAGCGCGCATCTTTAGCAAGTCGTCATCATACCGTCCGTCCTTGAAGTCGAGAAAGCCCCATTCCATAGGCTGATACTTGCCCTGCTTATAACGTGCTATCAGATCTGCCCAGATACCGTCAGTCAGGTAAATCTTCTGCCCGGCTCTTTTGCAGGACGCCAGCACGATCTTATTATCATCCAGATAGCCTATGTCCACGTTCACTAAGCGATTTCCGTCTCGCGCCAGGCACATCTCCAAAGCGGTGGTCAATAACTTATACTCCGCAAGTTTATCGGGCAGCTGAAGGTGAAGGAAGCTTATCAAGCGGCGATAGAGATTAGGCCCCATCTCCGGCTCATAATAATGCGTAACGTCGAAACGATAATCAACACTGACATAATCGAGCGGGCCTAACCTTTCTTGCAGCAGAAGCAGCGCACGCTGCAAAGCGGTCAGGTCGGCCCATAGGATGGCGGCGAAAAACTTAACCGGATCAGGAGGCTGGAGCTTGACCATACTTCTCTCCGCGTCGCTCCAAAATGTTCAGGGCCTGATGAACGACAGGCAGGGCTATACCAAATATCTGATGAATCTGCCGTGCTAAGTCGCAAGGCGGTAACTCTTCACGCAGCACACTCTGATGCTTGCGGCGCTGCAGGCGAGTGCCCTTGAGATAGATATGCTCTCCTTCCCGAACTTGTGTCACTAGCGGATAACGCATCATGTCCCAATCAAAGGACTCATCCCAGACGCGAAGAAATTCGCCCCAGTCCACAGGGCTCGTCTTATAAGTGATGCGAAGCTGGCGCTCGCCCCGAGGACTGACGATATATAGGTCTAACTTATCATCTGCCGGCCGAG
Source organism: Gemmatales bacterium (assembly GCA_025056555.1). Lineage (GTDB taxonomy): Bacteria > Planctomycetota > Planctomycetia > Gemmatales > HRBIN36 > HRBIN36. The sequence continues at coordinate 9,260 of JANWVZ010000003.1, forward strand.
GCATCAGATACACCTGATGGAAAGGCGACCTCAGTTCCAGACAATCGGATTTGGGTAGGGGCAGAGGATCGAAGAGCAAAAAGCCTGGATCGAGTAAATGGGGTTGTCCATCTCGCCATAGTAATAGTGCGCAGTGAGTGTTCGGCCCATACGGACGGTCGGCGAGAATGGGTTGCGCTTGCCAACCCAGCTGGCGTACCAGGTGAAGCAAGGTCGCGGTGAGTGAGAAACAGGTACCACCTGTGCCCAACCGGATATGATCCCGCAGCACCTCGGCCGGATCAGGGCGAGCTTCAGTAACACGGCCACGCTCGGCTTCTCGGATTATTTTGCTGAGATTTTCGTAAGGCAACCGCGCAAAGGCGCGACTCACCTGTGCCAGTAACTGATTTGGTTCCTGGCGCAGGTCAATCCCGAAATGTTGCGTAAAATAACAAAGTGTTTCGTCAGTAATGATTCCCATCGCCGACTCGTCCCGGCGTTTTGATTGCCGTACATTATCATAGGACACTACCTGCCATAGGTAAATCAAGGCAGGACCATGACGCATACTAACATGACGACTGGGATACCACTAAGTCTGCGGGAATACATGGTCAAAGGCGTCTTGGCCGGCGGACTGATGACCGTCGCCTTGCAGACGCCCAGCGTATTGTGCGCCCTGCTGCTCTACACGAGCATCGTAGCCGGCTTAGTGTTAGCGCTCTCTGCAGTTGCTTATAACGTTGTAGTCCGACAGGCCCAGCCGGTGCGCGGTCGTTTCTGGCCTTTTGTGTTTTATCTTATTCTGGAAAACCCGGAAGCTGTTTATGGTGGCATTCTACTCGGGCTGTTTGCAGGGCTGGCGAACTGTCTGCTGGCACGATGGAGCGGCCTAGCAGTTGACTGGTCGGTGCCTGAACTCGCAGGAGGTGTGTTGCTTGGAGCGCTGTCCGGAATTGCTGTGCCTTATTTGGTACGCTGGCATAATCGCTGGCTGCGCAGCGGCACGGTACTGACTATCGCGGGTCTGGTGACGGGTGCATTTGTCCTGACCATGACCTGGTATCCCGAATGGTTTCCGCGACTGTCCCCGCAATGGTTTGCAGTGCATCTGCTCAGCGCTGCCTTATTAGTGCACCTGCTGGCGTTTACCGGGCGAACCGAGGAGAGCGAGTTGGAGTGCGGTCTGACCACTATGTTCGTCGCAGCATCACTCTGGGTGCTATTACCGGAACGGGGGCGTTTACTGGGCTTGCTAATTCCTTTAGTATGGTATGTCATTTACACAGGCACTATGTTACCTCATGTTCAGGTGCTAAAACATGTTTTGCGGGGCTGGAATTATCTGGAGTTGGGACAATTTCGGGAGGCGATTTTGTCGTTCCGCCGCGCCTTAGAGATTCAACCTTACAGCGCCTGGGCCCGTGAAGGCTTGTGGCGTGTCCACCGGAAATTGACTGCTGATCTGCTGGCTCAACAACCGCAACTTCGTGAGTTATTAGACTTGGATCTGTGCCTGCAACGAGTAGCCGAACTGCTGTTGCAAGGAAGCCCCTTTACCTCATACCTGGAAGAGGCCGATAAGTTGCTCAACCTGGTTCTAGATCAGGATCCGAACCGCCGACCCGAGGTTCTTTACTGGCGGGCGGTTCTGTTGACTCACGGAAAGCATTATGACTCTGCTGCCGAAGCCTTGCTCGAATTATTAGATCGTCGCCACTGGCCGGGGCCTTCACCCTCTCGCGATAGCATCTTAGCACGTGCCTGGCAACTGGCCTTACTGGCCCATGATCAACTTACCCGGCGAGTTGAGGAACTTCTTTGGCAAATACCGGGCAAACGGATCGAGGCAATCGCCGATATCGAAGGTGCCTTGAAAAAACAACCCAATGATTCCGTTGCACTGGAACTGAAGGAATATCTCTACTCGGGCCTGACCTATGAGGAGTTTGAGGCAGTTCGTGAGGCCGACCTTGATAGTGTCGGGCATCTTGACTTTTCCTATCTCTATGAGCAAGGCCAGCAACTCCTTCAACAGGCAGAACGCTGGCAACAGGGGGTTGGTTTCTTGCGTATGGCAGCCTACGGCTTTGCGGAAAAAGCGCCGGGGATTTATTATCAACTGGGCGAACTATATCGTCAAAGAAACGATGAAGCGACCGCCCGTTATTATTATGAGCAGGCAAAGTTAGCGGCTCGGGACTATGGTCTGGATCGCCTACCCGCTGAAGAAAAGCAGGCCTATTTTCGCGCCGTCCATCAGTTGGCCCAATTCGCTTATCAGAATCAGGACTTAGATCGGGCCATTGAGAATTTCATCCTCTACATGGAATCACCTCAGGCAGGAACAGACACCTTGCGTCTGATTACCGAACTCTACGAACGTAAAGGAGACGCACTTTCCGCGCTTATTTGGAACGAAAAGGCACTGTCCCTCGACAGTTCCAATCCCCAACTGTTAGAGCGCAAAGATAGATATTATTATTCGGTCACGCCGGAGGACTTATTGGCGCAGCGCCCGCGCGTGGAAAAGCATTTCGATGCGGAATATTGCTTGCGCAAGGCTAAGATGCTGGTGGACCTGCGCCAGGCGGGTGAGCCTCAGCTGGAATGGGCTTTGCATCTGGTACGCCTGGTATTGGCTTTAGACCCGAATAATCTCCGCGCCTTAGTGTTGGCAGGCCGAGTATTCCACCGGGTTGGCAATGAGGAAGAAGCAGCGCGCCACTATGAACGAGCGCGTGCTGCTCGGCCGGAACGTTTCAGCAACCGAGACGAGGAGGAGGCTTGGTATTGGGCAACAGTGCGCCTCGGGGATTACTATCTCTCCAATGCCCGGCGGCCGGATTTGGCCCTACAGTGTTATAGTGATTATCGCAACTCACCCAAAAGCGGCGCCGATACCCTCTACAAAATGGGGCAGTGTTATGAACAGTTGGGAGATACTGTCCGAGCGGCCAAGTGCTATCAGGCAGTCACCGTTTACGACCATCCCTTGGCCAGCGAAGCCTATGCTGCACTGGCGCGGTTGGAAGCTGCAGGACGATCTAACGTCTAAGTTATGAAATCTAAATTCATGCTTTGGAGTAGGGACAAGCAGGAGAAATGTACGCCCTCAGTCTAAGTTCTGCGGTCGAAAATCAAGAACCTTAACGAGGAAGGCCCACTGATCGGCAATTTCCTCGATCCATTTGGAAGTGGGTTTACCGGCCCCATGACCAGCCCGGGTTTCAATACGTATAAGTACGGGAGCATTACCCGCCTGCTGAGCCTGCAAGGCAGCGGCAAATTTGAAGCTGTGCGCCGGTACGACACGGTCATCGGTGTCTGCCGTGGTAATTAACGTCGCGGGATAATTGCGCTTCCCACCTCGCAAAAGGGCGTGATATGGTGAATAGGCATAGAGGGCCTTAAACTCCTCGGGGTTGTCGGGAGAGCCGTAATCATCTACCCAATATCGCCCAGCGGTGAATTTATGAAACCGTAGCATATCCATCACACCTACCGCCGGCAAGCAGGCCCCGAATAACTCAGGTCGCTGGGTCATGCAGGCACCTACTAACAAACCGCCGTTCGAGCCTCCTTGAATGGCTAATTTTCCTGGCCGGGTGTATTTATTCGCGATCAGCCATTCTGCGGCAGCGATGAAATCGTCAAAGACGTTCTGCTTGTTCAATCTGGTGCCCGCACGGTGCCATTCTTCGCCGTATTCCCCGCCGCCGCGAAGGTTGGCCAAGGCGAACACTCCGCCCATTTCCATCCATAGGAGACGACTTACGGAAAAAGTAGGCGTGAGGGCGATGTTAAATCCCCCGTATCCATAGAGCAAGGTCGGGTTATTTCCATCCATCGCAATCCCCTTCTTATGGGCGATGAACATGGGAACGCGCGTGCCATCTTTGCTCTTGTAGAAAACCTGCTTCACTTCATAGTCGCCGGGTCGAAAATCTACCTGGGCACGACGAAATATATTGCTCTGGCCTGTGATGAGATTATAATGATAGATAGAGGGAGGCGTAGCGAAACTCGAAAACGTATAGAAAGTCTCCGTATCGCTACGTCGGCCGCTAAATCCGGTCACGGAGCCGATACCCGGAAGTTCCACATCGCGAATGTGCTTACCTTGCACGTCATAGAGGCGCACCAAACTCTTCGCATCCTGCAAATAAGTCACGATGAAAAGATTTCCCACAAAAGATACCGAGATCATCGCATGTTCGCTTTGAGGAACAATCTCGCGGTAATGCTCTGGCTTGGGTTTCCGAAGGTCCACGGCGATGATACGACCGCGCGGAGCATGGAGATCGGTCTTGAAATAAAACACCGGGCCGTCGTTGCCGAGAAAGGTATATTCATTTTCGAAATGGTCAATCAAGGCTACAGGCAGACCATATGGCTCCGCTAAGTCTTTATAATAAATGCGATACTTGTCATCGGTACCTTTATAGACAGTGAGGATCAGGTAGCGGCCGTCTTCGGTCACTTCGGGAATAAATCCCCATTCGGGCTGGTCTGGCCGGGCATAGACCAGTACGTCATCGGATTGGGGAGTGCCCAAACGGTGATAATAGACCTTCTGGTTCAGATTGAGGGCCTGAAATTCCTGACCTGGCTTCGGCTCGTCGAAACGACTGTAGAAGAAACCCCGACTATCCTTCGTCCAAGCCAGTTGCGTGAACTTAGTCCATTTGATAAGGTCCTCCAGGGTGCGGCCGGTATCTAATTCTAATATCTTCCAAGTGCGCCAGTCGGAACCGGCCTCCTGAACGGCATAAGCCAGGTAGCGGGCATCGTCGCTGACAGCCACACCCGCTAAAGCTATAGTGCCGTCCTTAGACCAAGTATTCGGGTCGAGCAGGAGCCGGGGTTGACCATCCAAGCGTTCGAGCATATAGAGCGCGTTTTGATTCTGCAGTCCATCATTGCGTTCATAGAAGTAACGCTGCCCTACCTTGAATGGGGTGGTGTATCTCTCGAAATTCCAGAGCTGGGTCAGCCGCTTCCTGATGGCTGGGCGTTCAGGGATGGCTTCGAGAAAGGCGAATGTGACCTTATTCTGGGCTTCCACCCAGGCGGCTACCTCCGCAGACTTGCGCACGTCCTCTTCGAGCCAGCGGTAGGGATCGGGCACTTTGATACCGTGATAAGTATCGTAATGTTCCACCTGCTTAGTCTCCGGATAGCGAAGTTGGCCTTGGGCCAGCAAGGAGACAGACATGGCCAGCATCAAGATTGTTGAGATACCAGGCGCAAGCGTGCACCGCATGGCGAGCCTCCAGTAAGTTGAGGCGGGACAGTATCGAGTGTGTTCATTGTATTTCTCTGGGCAGCGAGGAACACTAACTGCGGGTGGAGAATGCAACCAAGGTCAAGGCCCTCCGACGAACCTAGCCTAGGACGGGCACTTGGCGGTTTACTGCGAGGGATGCCGAGAGAAGTTGCCTGGAATCACACGCCTCATTAGGCAATTGTTTTCCTGAGCAGCCACCGAGTTAGGTTTACCTCGCCTGCGGCATACGTTTGACGACTCGACACGCGATCTAAGGAGTTGGGAACCGGTTGACCGCGTTTGAAATTTGCTTTATCGTGGGTCGTCACAAGTCGCGCACAGGAGTTCGTGGCATTTGATGTGGAATACCTAGGTTGAATCGTTTGACCTGAAGGATGGCCGACGTGGATCAACGATGTCCGATATAGTTGCGGCGGGGACATGGCGCGTGCAAAAAAGCTGCTTAGCAGAAGCGTTTCGATACGCTATTATTGGCAGCATCGCGAAAACCTACGAAGGTTAGACTATGGCTCAGCAACTGATGCCCGTCTCTTACATTGTGTTCGGGATACTCCACGTCATTTTCGGCTTTTTGGGATTGTTCTGCGGAGGGATAGTTGGTTTGCGGCAACCGCAATTTCGGGTGGGGCCAGCGGAGGGCCAAGTGGACCTTTGGCAGATAATGGTGCAGGCTAACCCGGAGATTGCGACGTGGTGGACAGTAAGTACTGTATTCGGATTGGTGGTATCAATCATCTTGGTGATGGCCGGGATCTTACTTCTGGCGGGCAGTTACAAAGGTGCTATATTGTCGCTAGTGTACAGCATAATCCGAATTGTGACGGCTGTGGCGGAACTGGCTTTTTCATTTCTCAAGCTGTTGCCGGCCCTGGAGGACGCTGTTATTCAGGCCCTGCCGAACGCTCCTGCGGCGGAACGAAATATTGCCTTGTTGATATTCAAGCTTGCTCTTGCGCTGAGCGGAGTCGCGACCTTGATCTATCCGTTGGTGGTGTTAGCGTTCTGTATGGCCTGGCTACGAAGTCTTGGCCAAGCCACCGCACAAGAGTGGCAGGAACACAGCCTGGAAGCAGACGGCGAGCGCGACTGGCCCAAGTAACCGTTAACTCTGAGCGACGGCGAGGGCTTCTTCTTCGGTGATGTTGATATTGGAATAAACGTTTTGCACGTCATCGTGGTCGTCGAGCATCTCCATGAGTTTCAGGACTCGTTTCGCCGTTTCCGGTTCGACGTCCACAGGGGATTTCGGAAGCTGGACGATCTCGGCGGAGAGAACCGCGATATTATGCTGTTTGAGAGCGGCCTGGACTTGCGAGAACATGGAAGGATCGCAGGTGATTTCGTACTTCGAGCCAGTGCGCTTGAGGTCTTCCGCCCCCGCTTCCAGCGCGATTTCCAGAAGGCGGTCTTCGTCAATTGCACGAGCGTCCACTACGACCAATCCTTTGCGTTCGAAGAGCCAAGCCACAGCTCCGGCGGAACCCATCTTCCCGCCACCTTTTTCAAAGAGCTTGCGGATTTCGCTGGCCGTGCGATTGCGGTTATCTGTGGCGCATTCAACCAGAATGGCTACACCCCCCGGTCCATAACCTTCGTAGGTAACTTCCTCAATAGCTTCGCCTTCGAGTTCCCCCACGCCCTTCTTGATGGCGCGTTCAATGGTATCTTTGGGCATGCCCGCCTCACGGGCTTTCTCGATGGCGTAGCGTAGCTTGACATTAGCTGCGGGATCCGGCCCGCTTTGACGGACGGCCACCTGAATAGCACGAGCAAGCTTACTGAAAAGCTGTCCTTTGCGCGCATCGGCAGCGCTCTTCTGACGCTTAATCGTTGCCCAGTGAGAATGACCCGCCATGCTGTTTCTCCCGGACGTATTGCTCGGCACAGCGGCCACGCGCTGGCCAACTGGTGAGTTTATTTTCCACTCCTGCGTGCACTACTGTCGGGCACGAAGAGCGGGTTCCTCTCCATTGGCATTATCGGCACGATCATCTTCAACTTCCAGGGGGTAATCTGAATTTGAGCGACGACGGCTCGGATGAAGGACTCCTCGTAAAGCGGAGAAAGGATGCCTAACGCACAGATCCAGACGAGGCGGGCTCAGTGCCGAAAGGAATCGGAGTGGAACTATACCGTTGAAGATAATCAGGCAGTTCAGCGAGGGAAGCCAGAAGACCGTCAGGCTGGCAGGAAGCCAAGTACTCGGCGGATTGCGCACCGGTGGGCACTGCAAGCACAGCGATGCCAGCTTGGCGCGCTGCCTGAATATCTACGTCCATATCCCCCACATAAACTGCATGCCCCGGTGCCACTCCTAAGCGACGCAGTGCTTCCAAAAGCATGTCCGGCGCCGGTTTAGGCCGAGGCACATCCTCTGGCCCTAAGACGGCGTCCACACTACACGGAGCAAGGAAATGTTCCAGAAGTTCACGAGTGAAGTACACGGGTTTGTTGCTGCAGACAGCGAGTTTGAGCCCCGCGCGCTTTAATTGGGAGATAGCGAACTCAGTTCCCGGCATGAGCCGAGTCAGTGGCCGCATAATCTGTTCATGATGTTGGCGATAGCGTTCCAGCGCCTGCTGAGGATTTACGCCGGGCACGGTGTGGCATAGCAGATGTAACGCCCCGCGGCCAACGTGCATGCGGACTTCCTCTATAGCTAATGGTGGCAGTCCATACTGTGCCCGCACATGGTTGACACTGCAGGCGATAGCTTCGAAGCTGTCCGCCAGTGTCCCATCGAAGTCAAAAATCACCGCATGCACAGAGCAGGGAAGCTGACGCATCTGAGTAATTCTTCGTTCTGATGGCCTGTTCAGTCTATAGCCATTAGAAGAGCGAATCCAGAGCCAAAGCATATAGTAGGTCCAACTGCTTGACGAGGAAGACATGCATTAGTTTTCGGGCTCGAGCTGGCACTCCGCACGTAACGCAGCAGTTCCTCCAGCGAAACCAGGGGTGCGCACTTTAGTTCCAGCTTTGGGCCAGCATGCCACACCCACCAACACCGGTTGCTCTAACTTGATAAGGGGGACGTTTTTTTGAGATGCATTTGGAGCCGCGAATCCGGATTTGGCTCGGCGTAGTGGGCCGACATCCACATGTGCAGATCGAATTTATTACTTTCTTCCACTTACTTCAGCGCTATTCAACGGATTCCCTGTCATGCCAATGACTCGGAAATTCTCTGCCCAGGAAGGAATTCTGATGACGCCCCAAGCAATCGCCCAAATTGGGCCTGTTTTTGCTGGATACCTGGGTCCCCTATGATTCCACTTCCTTCAAAGGCTCATCGCATAGCCAGCCACATCTTGGCACTTTCCCTGGAACCAACCGAACTGATTCTACTCCCTGGGTGATAATTTATACCGAGGATTACACAGATTTGCACAGAGAAAACCCTTTGCCGCGGATTAGCCAACTGTTGTCGGTCAGGGTGATGCCGAGTCGCGCTTATCTAGGGCCTAACCGGCTCCTCATAATCCTAGCTAAAGCATAACATCATCAACTCGGTTGCAGCACAGATCCTTGGCTCAGTTGCAGCATACATTCATTCACTGGCTTACAGCATACTATCTTTAGCATTAGTCACAACAACTACATCACTAACTCGGTTGGAGCATAACCACATCAGCTAAGTTGTACCATAACATCCTTAGAAGCTGAGATGCTTTGCTGGTAACTGCGCATATTTCTGTGGTTGAATTTGACTGTCACCCGGCCGTGATGTTAGAGGGAACAGTGCTTCGCCTCTTATTGCGTACCGCTGTGTCCATCTGCATAATCTGCGACCATCTCCTTAATCAGTGACCATCTCCATAATCGCGATCATCTCCTTTCCTTAATCGCGACCATCCCCCTAATCAACGGTCATTCTCTTAATCGGCGATCATCTCCGTAATCTGCGTTCAGCAGCGTAATCCGCTGTTTGCTTTCGCCATGCACCTCACGTCTGCCCTGAGAGGACGATCCGAGGCATCACTGGCTGTTGCGGGAGGAAGCTGCCCAGCTACCCGCAATAGTGTCGGGCGTCGAAGCGGAGTCGGCAACGGCTCTGCTGGCATCGCGGGATAGCAGGGACGCGTTACCTCAGCACGTTGGCACATTATTACCAGCGGCGTATCCTGCTGACCATCCGCTCGCACCGAACACGCGGCCAATGATTCGGATTGGCGCTGATGTTTAGGAGGAATATTCCGTTTCTTCAAATTCGATGTCTGAGTCAGCACAGATAATGTCAGCACAAATAGCCCATCCAAGCTGAAGGTGAGTCAGGGGACGTTCAACGTGACACCAGATAGCGTGCTCCTTTGGCAAGGGAGGTGGTCCTAGCATAGCCGAACCTAGGTCGTCATAGAAACTGAATCGAAGTTCAACCAACAACTTGCGGAGTGCGCCCAGAGCGAGCTTCCGCCAATATAACTCGGGGATGAAGTAGGGTGGGTCATCCGGTGGAGTGCGATGCCAGTGGCGAAGAGCGATTTCCTTATACCTGAGGAATATAAGTCATTCAGGTTGGTACGTGTCCACGAAAGTTATGACCATGCTTGCCCCCACATCATTCAGGCGAACCTCGATAATCTGTTGATCGAGCATTTGGTTCATGGTGTACGTTTCTCCTGACTGGCAAAGTTAAGACAAATTCCCCCTATGATGATGAGCACGGTATCCAGAGGAATCATAGCGAGGACGATACCGCCTTTCCGGAAACTTTGGGCCGAGCCGCATTACGCTCCCATTAGGCCAAATCCAAATCACTGATCCATCAGGATGACGGTACTGGACATACCAACCCGCGGTTGTGTAATGAAACTCGAAGCGCTGGCTGCGAATAGCAATATGTGCGTCGGCCCAATCCAGCCCTTGGAGGTTGGGAAGTCTGGCCGCGGCGTTATTATCCCGTGGGAGTGAAAGGCCTGTTGCTGGCTGTCCTACGCCCCCAGGAGCAGAAACTGTGAGGGACCGTTGCTGTGAAGTAACAGTCTGCGACACGGGATGCAGCTGCCGCCCAACCTTAGGAGGACACCAGCGACCTCTAGGCCGGCATGCAAGATCAGCCCATTGTGATATATGTCGTAACTACCTCGCCCAACCTGCGCCAGACTCTGGCCCATGTCCCAAACCAACACTGCCCGACCAAATACACCAGCACGTGTCGCCGCAGGTAACTGGGCTAGTTGTGTAGTGCCAGCAGTGATCAAAAGTTCCCAACCGTGGCGTGCGGAGGGGAAGCTGTTGTTATAGTACGGGCGGTGTTCACATCCGCAACTGGCCAAATTTCGATCGGCTCATTGCGAAAGCTAAGGGTTAGCACCGACCAGGTCGCCTTGGGAATACCATGCACGTTAGCCTGAGCACCGATACGTAAGCCATCGGCCGCCGCCGCTCAGGTTTTCGGATGGAACAGCGTTCCTGTAGCTTGATAGGAGGCGCACCCTGTCTCACCCACCCACCAGGCACCACCGCAAAGAGCTACGACAAACAGGATGAGAGGAACCGCTTGACAGCTGGGGTCTCTGAACGAGGTCGGAACGTTGATGACATTGCAATACAGATTGAGAGCGCCGGCGGCGAAGCCGAGGGGGTCTTGTGTTCTCTCGCGGTCATATCCGTATATATATATACAAGGATTCCGTACTAATTCCTCTATCATAGGGTGATGCATCGGGACGGCGATTTTGTGAGTTCTAAGCATAAACTGTTAATTAAATGGCTTGGAGCGAGGCTGTTCGCGAATTGCCCATTTACCGTGAGCGCGCGGTTGTCTAAATAAGCGATGTTCTTGTGGAACTTACTCGAGGGGCGACGCTGGGCGTTGAGGGTGAGGGCGTGCTATTGACCAAAACGTAACCCGACGGTGGATTCCGAGCCTTATCGTGCAGGTAAGTGGGCTCATTGGATCGTGTGATTAGACTTTGCGCCTCAGCTGGTGGTGGATTCCGAGTCTAATAGTGAAGGTAAGCGGGCAAAGTGGATGGCATGCTTAGATTTCGCGTGGCAGGCGGCCCATTAGGATTATTACAGTGAACCTAAGTGCGACAGTTGGAGTGCAAGACTAGGCTTTACACCGCACCGGTGGTGGATTTCGAGTGCTATAGTGATGGTAAGTGGGGAAAGTGGATTGCATGATTAGACTCAGCGCCGCAGGTGACGGCGGATTTCGAGTCTTAGAATGAAAGTAAGTGAGCAAATTGGATCACCTGATTAGATTTTGCGTCGCAGACAGTGGTGCATTCCAAATTTCATGGTGAAGTTAGATACGGAAAGTGGAGCGGATGATTAGAGTTTGTGCCGCGGGACGGAGGTAGATTTTGAGTATTATAGGGGAGGTAAGTAGGGCGCGGCGGAGCATGTTGTTATTCCAAGCAGCGCCAGGCAGTGGGGCAGACCGCAAGTGGTGGCGCGACTAACAGAAACTGGCGTTCTACTCCTAATGGGCGTTGCCAAGGATTGTTCGGAGGGCAGGGGCGAACCACTGCGTGAGGTTTACGGGCATGGGTATTTCGGCACTACGTCGGCGCGTGGCTGACCACTTCAGATGGGTGTATCCATGTACCGCAGAGGGATGACGTATTGCCGGGCGACATTGAGCCCTACCTTCTAACATCGGCAGGAACGAGACGGCGGACAATGTGAGATGGGAGCTAGGTCTTCGAAAAACTGGGCGTTATCCGTCTCTGCGGAGCTTTCCTAATAGGCGGATGTTCCGACAGGCTGAGCCGGGAAGCGGTGCGGAACATGCCACGATATCGGATTCGGTTTCAGCACATGGTTACGATCCGAAGGTCGCGAGGGTTGATCATCTCAGCAACTGGATTGAAGGAATGCGCGGAAGTTTGCTGCATCTCTGGGATGAGAGGAGCACGTTGATGGTTTTTTGAGAGGAAAAGCCCAGGGTGGTACAGGGGTGGGCAGAAGGCGGCAGTCTCACTGTTTCAAGAGTTCCAGAATCACGGGTTTGACAGCCTGAGCCCACAATTCGTATCCCTTTTCGGAAAGGTGGAGGTAATCGGGCATGATTTCTGGAGGAATGTGCCCATCTGGCTTTATGAACAAATGACCGATATCGAGATACTTCACAGTTTTGCCTCCGTCGTCGAGTTTGGCAATGATTTGGTTGACTCGGGAGATTTTTTCCCGCTGAGCCTTGACGGCCGGATTCGACGGGTCTTTGCCCCGTGGAAAGATACCCAAAAGCAACACCTTGGTCTTGGGCGAGCGTTGATGAATTTCGCGGACGATAGCGGTGATGCCGTCAGCGATTTCCTCCGCAGTGTTATCATTGCCGTTGGAATTGTTGGTCCCGATCATGAGCATCACCACCTTGGGCCGGATGCCGTCCAACTCGCCATTCTGAATCCGCCATAAGACATGTTGGGTCCGGTCGCCACCAATTCCGAAATTGGCGGTCTTCAGCGGGACAAATTCGCGCTCGAAAAGGCTGGCTCCTGGGGCTTTCGGGTTGTGCCCCTCACCGCCCCAGGCGTCGGTGATGGAATCGCCGAGGAAGAGCACGTCAATGCCACCACGTTTCGCTATGGCCACGAACGTCTCGTGCCGTTTGAGCCAGTTGGCATCGCGTGGAACGGGTTTGACTGCCGAATGCAGCTTCTCCTGCGCTTGCGTTCCCAGGGGCAGCGCGATGGCCATCAGAGCGCAGACAAGACTTCGCAGCGTGGGCATGGCAGTTCCTCCTTAGTTGGCCGTGGTAGTGTGCGTCATTAGACGGAGTACGATGGTATCGTCAAGCAGGAGGACAGGCCAGTTACCATAATTAACACCAGAGAAACAAGGGGGAGGTGATGTCGGCGGAGAAATCTGATACGCAACGCCCACGGATGCTCCAACGGATTCGGGAAGCGGTATATGCCGGTAATCGTTACGGAAGTTCCGAAGAACCCGGTCCACGCGGCCAGCTGGCCTATCAGGGAGTCGGGGAGACCGACCTGGTGCAGGGCTTTGCGTACTCCTTGCGACGTGCGGGGGGGCATTTTTACTATGCCGAGTCGAGCGGAGCAGTGACGCGGGTGATAATTCCTATCCTGGAAAATGCCGGGGTGCATCGCGTCGGTATCAGTGCGGAATCCCTCTTTGATGAACCGCTGTACTTGGAGAGGAGGCTACAAGGATTTGGACTGCAAACCTGGCGACCAGGGCAGGAAGTCGGCGACACTGCGGCGGGAATCAAGGAAACGCTTTTCGCACTGGATGCGGGAATAACGGGCGTGGATGCATTGGTCGCGGAAACGGGAACGATTGTGCTGGCGGCGAAACCGCAGCGGCCTCGATCGTTGAGCTTGTTGCCACGGCTGTACGTGGCTGTGGCTCGCGCCGACCAGATTGTGCCCGATTTATTCGATTGGTTTGGGGCGCACCCGCCGACGACAATGCCCTCGGCCTGGACGTTCATAACGGGTCCGAGCAAGACGGGCGACATCGAGCTGACGCTGGTCACCGGCGTGCATGGCCCTGGTGAAGTCCATGTCGTTGTTTACCCGGCATAAAACAAAAGTGCGGTGCTTGCTCGGCCCGTCCGCCAATATACAAAAAGGGGCATGCCCATAAGAGCGTGACTGAGTGAGCAGAAGGGAAGGACGCATGGCCAGTGGTGTGACGCTGCCGTTACGACCGGGGCTGGAAGGCGTCCCGGTCGCGGAATCCGCAATCAGCTTCATAGACGGACAACGGGCCCGGCTGAGCTACCGCGGTTATGTGGTGGAAGAACTGGCACGGAAAAGTTGCTACGAGGAAGTGGCCTGGCTGTTGCTGCGCGGGGAATTACCCACTCAGCGGGAGTTGGCAGATTTCGACCGGCAATTGCGCAGCCATCGCCGCATCAAGTATCGCCTGCGCGATTTGCTGAAATGTTTGCCCGAAACAGGCCATCCCATGGGCGCGTTGCAGGCAGCAGTGGCGGCCTTGGGCATGTTTTATCCTGCTAAAGATGTAGCTAATCCGCAGACCAATTGGGAGTCGGTAGTACGTATCATAGCCAAGATGCCGACGATTGTGGCCGCCTTTCACCGTCTGCGTAACGGCGACGACGATTTGCCCCCGCGGGATGACCTGGATCATGCGGGAAATTTCTACTGGATGCTCTTTGAGCGCGAACCCTCCCCGGCAATGCGCAAGGTACTGGATGCCTGCCTGGTATTACACGCCGAGCATACCATGAACGCCAGCACTTTTGCCGGGCGCGTGGCGGCCTCGACACTGGCCGATCCGTACACGGTGGTCAGCGCGGCTATCGGCACCTTGACAGGCCCGTTGCACGGCGGGGCAAATGAGCAGGTTCTGGATATGCTCGAGGAAATCGGCAGTGTGGAGCGGGTGCGGCCCTGGCTCCGGGAAGCCTTAGCCAAGAAACGCAAAATTATGGGCTTCGGGCACCGGGTGTACAAAGTCAAGGATCCGCGAGCGACTGTGCTTCAGGAATTGGCGGAACACGTTTTCGCAGAGACCGGTCGGCCAAAACTTTATGACATTGCTGTCGAACTCGAACGCGCTGCCGCCGAAGAACTGGGACCGAAAGGCATTTATCCCAACGTGGATTTTTACTCCGGCATTGTTTACATGAGCCTGGGGATTCCCAAGGATTTGTTCACGCCGATCTTTGCCATTTCGCGCGTGGCCGGCTGGCTGGCGCATTGGCTGGAGCAACTTCAGAACAACCGTATCTTCCGCCCCGAGCAGATCTATGTCGGTAAACCTGACCGTGGGTACATTCCTTTGGAAGAGCGGCCGTGAGCAGGCCATTACGACCTTTTTTCTTCCGCAAAGAATTGACACCCGCGAGTCGGAATAACATCTGCACTCGGTTGGAACCAAAGACTGGGCCAGAAGATTATGCTCGACCCGCAATTCGTGGCCGAAAATGCTGAACTGGTGAAGGAGAATTGTCGACGCCGGCAGGTTCAGGCCGACGTCGATCGTGCCGTGACTCTGTATCAGCAACGCAAGGAACTGACACGGCAGGTGCAGGCGCTGCATCAGCGGCAAAACGAACTGCAAAAGCAAACCGGCCGTGAAAAAGATCCAAGCCAACGCCAGGCGCTGATCGAAGAAGGAAGGCAATTACGCAGCCAAGTGGCGGAGTTGGAAAACCATTTGCGCCAGGTCGAAGAAGCGCTCCGCGCGGTTCTGTACACCATTCCCAATCTGACCCATCCCGAAGCACCGCCTGGTTCACGGCCGGAAGACAATCGCGTCCTGCGCACCTGGGGAGAACCCCCACAGTTTTCGTTTCGCCCGAAAGACCACGTTACGCTTGCCGAGAAGCTCGATCTGGTGGATTTCGAGGCAGGCTCTGCGGTGACAGGTCCGAAATTCTATTTTCTCAAGAATGAGGCGGTTCTGCTGGAACTGGCCCTGGTGCAGTATGCTTTCCAAACTTTGTTGGCTGAGGGTTTCACGCCGGTCATCACACCGGATTTGGCCAAAGCGGAGGTGGTAGAAGGAATCGGCTTCATTCCTCGAGGTCCGGAGACGCAGATTTACAGCGTGGCTCATACCGATTTATGCCTGATTGCCACTGCAGAAATCACGCTGGGGGGCATGCACCGCGACCAGCTTCTAGAAGAGAACAAGTTGCCGCTTCGATACGTCGGCTTGTCGCACTGTTTCCGCACCGAAGCTGGTGCGCCGGGGCGTGAAGGGCGCGGCCTGTTTCGCGTGCACCAGTTTACCAAAGTCGAGATGTTCGTCTTTTGTGTGCCCGAACAAAGCGAACACTGGCATCAGGAACTTCTTCGCATCGAGGAAAAACTTTTCCAGGGGTTGGGGATTGCCTATCGCGTGATTGACACGTGTGCCGGCGATCTTGGTGGGCCTGCTTATCGCAAATTTGATATTGAAGCCTGGATGCCTGGTCGCGGGGAACACGGTGAGTATGCTGAGGTGACCAGCACTTCCAATTGCACCGACTACCAGGCGCGCCGCTTGAACATCCGCTATCGTCCCACGGGTCAAAAAGGAACACGGTTCGTGCATACGCTGAACGGGACCGCCATCGCTACCAGCCGAGCCATTGTGGCCATTCTGGAGAATTATCAACGGGGCGATGGCTCCGTGGTGGTACCGCAAGTGCTGCGTCCCTGGGTGGGTAAGGAGTTGATTGGGCCGTAACCACTCGCGCACGGGCGGAATGCGTGGAAAGCCCTAATTCGCCATGCCTAGTCAGAAGCGGCGGATTGTCATTCTCGGCTCAACAGGCTCCATTGGCAGAAATGCCCTGGAAGTAGTTGCCGCGTTTCCTGATCGGCTGGAGGTGCTGGGCTTGGCGGCGCGACGTAATAGCACGTTGCTGCTGGAACAGGTGCGGCGGTTTCAGCCACGCTGGGCGGTGCTGACGGATGAAACGTTGCGTTCCCGAGTTGAGCCGGATACGTTTCGCCCGACGGTGTTACGCTTCGGGGAGTCGGCGCTTGGGGAATTAGCACAAGAGTCCACCGTTGATCTGGTGCTGGTGGCCATCATCGGGGCAGCGGGGCTGCTCGGTGCTTGGTCGGCCATTGAAGCGGGCAAAATCGTCGCCCTGGCCAATAAGGAAGCCATGGTCCTGGCCGGGCCTCTTCTGCTCCAGCGGGCGCAACAATGCCACGCGCTTATTCTTCCTGTGGATAGCGAGCACAGTGCTGTATTTCAAATCTTACAAGGGCGCAACAAAGAGGAACTGGCGCGTATTGTGCTAACGGCCAGCGGTGGCCCCTTTCGCGGTCAGACCCGTGCCGCTTTGGAGCAGGTTACTGCCTTGCAGGCTCTGAACCATCCCACTTGGCACATGGGGCCGAAAATCACTATTGACTCGGCCACGCTGATGAATAAAGCCCTGGAAATCGTCGAAGCCCGATGGCTGTTCGACGTGGCGCCTGAGCAAATTGTCGTCCTGATCCATCCCGAGTCAGTAGTGCACGGCTTCGTCGAGATGCGCGACGGCGCAGTTTTTGCACAGCTTTCGCCGCCCGACATGCGATTGCCCATCCAATACGCGCTGCTGTACCCGGAGCGCTGGCCGGGACCGGCAAAGCGACTGGATTGGTGGGCGTTGCGGACCCTCCATTTCGAGCCGCCTGACGTGGAAACCTTCCCGGCCTTAGAATTGGGATATCAGGTAGCGCGGCAGGGCGGACTGAGCGGAGCGGTGCTGAACGCGGCCAATGAAGTGGCTGTCGAATACTTCCTCCAAGGCCGCTGCCGATTCCTGGACATACCGCGTGTGTGTCGTGCGGTTCTGGAAGCCTACTTGAATCAGGCCGAGGGCCGAGCCCGTCCCAGTGCGACCCTGGGCGAGGCGGAGCGGCTAAGCTCGCTCGCTACTCCGTCCGCGCTGGCGCTATCTGCCCTGACCTTGGAGAACATTCTCGCCGCCGATCACTGGGCGAGGCAGGAGGCTCACCGTTGGCTCAGCAGCTGAATAAGCATTCTGCCACAACTTCCGATTCCGTCACGGCTCCCCCGCCGCGGCGAATCCCCATTGCGAATTGGCTCCTAGCCGCTCTGATTCTGGCGCTGATCGCATGGTGGTTCTACGGCAAGCCGTGGCAACAAGTCCTCCAGAGCCTGACCAATGTGCTCTTGCTGCTGGGGGGCTTGACTCTGGTGATTTTTGTTCATGAACTGGGGCACTTCCTGGCTGCGAAATGGTGCGACGTACACGTAGAGACTTTCAGCATCGGTTTTGGTTCCCCGATTCCGGGACTGTGGTTTCGCAAAGGCGAGACGCTTTACAAAGTGGCGTGGATTCCGTTAGGCGGATACGTCAAGATGCTGGGCGAGCTTCCTGGCGAGGAGTCGGACCCGGAGATACTCAACAATCCACGGGCCTATCAGAACAAGCCGGTCGGACAGCGCATGCTCATTATTTCCGCCGGGGTGATCATGAATCTCGT
Source organism: Gemmatales bacterium (assembly GCA_025056555.1). GTDB lineage: Bacteria > Planctomycetota > Planctomycetia > Gemmatales > HRBIN36 > HRBIN36. The sequence continues at coordinate 27,419 of JANWVZ010000003.1, forward strand.
GCTTGGAGCCGGTTGCTTTATTTACGCCTATATGGCTGGAAAAAGTGAGGTGTTACCACTGGTCGGTTATGTCGAACCCGGTTCGCGTGCGGATCAGGCAGGTTTGGAACCTGGTTCGCTTGTGCTACAGGTCAACCGCAATGAACGGCCTGCCTTTGAGGACTTGATGTTTGCCAGCGCTACAGCCCGCGCCGACGTAACGCAGATTTACCTGCGCTGGCAGACCCCCAACGGAGTGGTGCGCGACGCTTACATTGCCCCGCGAAGATTGCCTCACGATCAGCGCCCGCTACTGGGTCTGGGCCCTATGCCAGGATTAAGCCTGATTCGGATGGAGGTTGACAACGATGGCCCCGTTGCGCCGGACAGTCCAGCCGCGAACCGAGGATTTCGTCCGGGAGATGTGTTGCTGGGGGTTCGGAGCGTGGGCCAGGGCTTCGAATATCGCCTTCTTTCACGAGAAGAGTATCAGAGCGGCCAAGCGGAACCGCGTATTCGTGGTCTGCGTCAGCTGAGTCGCGCGCTTTATCAGCTGCGGGAACAGCCGGTGGCTTTTCACGTGTGGCGACCTGAAACGGACGAAGAACATTGGCTTGAGGTGCCGCCTAACCCTGTGCGCTGGTTGGGCTTGACGCTCGAACTGGGTGCCATAGTCTCGATCAACCCGATTACCGAGCGGGCATGCCAGTCCGACGCCCGGCTGCAAGTCGGAGACGTGATCACCGCAATCAATGGTCAAGCGATAGGGGATCCGTTCCGTCTGCCCGAGCGCCTCGAAGCGCTCGCGGGCCAAACGGTCAGCCTCACCGTGCGGCGCGGCGACCGAGAATTGAAGATTCCCGTCCGACCGCTGGCCGATGCTCCGTCATGGTGGGAATACGCCCCGTCCCGCCCCCTCGCCCCCTGGGCGATTCCTGCCCTGGGCATTACTTGCCGCATCGAGCCGGTCTTAGTGGCAGACCTGGACACGGAGCGTTTTCCCGCCCGCGACGCCGAATCCCAGCAACCTGTGCGGCTACCGGCTGGTACGCGGTTTACTCACATTGAACTTCAGGACCGTTCGATGCGCAATCCGGGCACTTGGCGGACGATCAGTTACCGGTTTGGGGAGGATGAAACCGCCGCAGACGTGGTCGCCTGGCCTTATATTTTCTGGTCGCTCCAAAGCACCTTAGTCAGCGCCGAGGTCATTCTCAGCGTGCAGATTCCTTCCGAAGATGGCCCCGTTACCCAACGAGTGCGCTTATCCGCCAGGAGCATGTCCGACTGGTTCAATCCCGACCGCGGCCTGATGCGCGACCGCGAAAAACTCGTCTATTATGCCCCCGATCCGTTCCAGGCCATTTACCTCGGCCTTCGCGATACCCATCGCACAGTGGTCAACATCTACCTGACCTTGAAAAATCTGTTCACCGGCGACATCTCCATCCGCTTACTCAGCGGCCCGATCGGTATTGCGGAAATGGGTTACGGCATGGCCAGCCTCGGCTTCAACTATTTCGTCTGGTTTATTGGAGTCATCAGCATCAACCTGGCGGTCATTAACTTCTTACCCATTCCCATCCTGGATGGCGGGCACATGCTGTTCCTGCTGATTGAAAAAATTCGCGGCCGTCCTGTCAGTCGCCGTGTGCTGGAATACGCGAGCATCGTTGGCCTGATGCTGATTCTGCTACTACTTATTCTGGCCACTACGATGGACATCACCCGCTTCCTGAGCCGCTAATGGCCCACGGTGATCTTGCCCTCCTTTTTTCCGATCCTGTGGGGATTTTGCCTCAAAATGCTGCAAAGCTGATAAAGAGGGACCAGGCGATGCCCAGTAGCCACCAGTAAGTACTGGGGACTGGGACAGACTCGTAACTCTCAATCCGCAGGCAGTCGGGCTCGGCCAGATATACGGTAACGTTGGGAAAGAGGGGTTCGGTCAGGGCCTGAGTTGGGGGCAGTAGTAGGGGATCGAATTCCCCTCCAGTGGCCGTGTGGATAATGCCCCCGACAAGCGGGAAGAGCGAACCGAGAAACTCGAAGAAACTTCGCGGCTCCGACTCGCTGAAGCCGACCAGGCGCGTTGATCTACCTGTCTTGAGTTGGTCCAGGATGCGCTGTGCTTCTGGCGAAGGGCGCCACCGCGCCCAGTGTTTCATTTCGCGGCGTAGGATGACGCCCTGAATCGGCTGCGGATAGAGCGAAAACAAAAGCCAATCGTCCACCACGGCCAAAGTGGGCACGATGGGCCAGGTGTCGAACAGGTCCCCGGCCCCCTGCATGTGCAGGCACATCAGTTCGACTCCCCGATACTGTCGCCTTCGGAACTCCATCAGAATCCCATTCTCGAATTCGACCCGTTTCCACTTGGCCAGTACCTTGCGGGCCGCAGCGCTGTCCTTAAGTTGCACGCCAAGGATCACGCCCGTGGACAACACACCATCGGCGGTGGCGTCGCTGGTGAACCAGACGGAATCGAGATGCGGCAGCAGTTCTTCGAGTGTTTTCATGGCGGGGGCTTTCAGAAAACGTTGGAGGTAGCGCCGCACTTCCTGGGCTTCCTCAGGCCCCACGAGGACTTCTGCGGCGCCTTCGATGGTGCGCCGAAGTTCTTGAGCAAAAGCGGGGAGGTCGAGCTGGAAGACGGCAACGTCCCCTCGGGGCGATAACGGGGGCAGGGATTGCAGGTTTTGCAAATACGATTCGATGCCCGATTGGGTGCCGGGAAAGAGAGCGGCCAGACCGCGCCGCTTCCCCGTTGTCAGATGCACGCACAAGGTGCTGCGGAGAACTCGGTCTTCAGCGCCCAGGTGCCAGGTAATAGCGGGAATATCCTCCAAACCGCTGGCCGCCATCAGTTTTCTCATCTCGGGTCCCAATCGCTCCAGGGCCGCCATCAGGGGTTGGCCATAGACGTATCCCCGGAAGAAGCTGGTGTATCCCGGACCAGCCATCAGCCGTTTGTACCATTCGTTGTGCAGCACGCTGGGCCTCTTGCCTGCCAGGACCTCGAGGGTTGCCTCGGGGGATTCCGGCCCCACCAGCAATACCAGGTGTTCCGCTTCTGCCCACCAGGAAACATGCCAACCAGTGTCCCCAACCTGAATCTGTTGAATGTGCCGGTCCCGCAGTTGCACAGCGGCCAATTTCCACTGCTGGCTTCCCGCCAGCAGACGCAAGAGCTTGGAAACGTGCGGTTCCTCCTTGGCTTGGCGTGGCAATATCATCGTAATCTGCCAGCGCAGCTCGCCGGCATCGAGCACCTGCACGCCGACGACCAACCCGTCCTCCAACATGCGCCCCAAAACCGGGATCAAATGCTGCCGAAATACGGTGCTCACCACGGCTCCCGGCAAATTGTCCAACGCGTTGCCGATGGTCTCCCCCAGTTTCTGGACCGCTTCCCGCAAACCGTTGTGCCAAACTTCCGCCAGGGCTGTTTTTTGGAGGACCTGTTGGTGTCGGGCATAGCCGTCGTAACGCAGATAGATAGCGCATCGGCCATCGAGCAGCGCTTCGGGGGCCACTTGTCCTTCGGGCACGGGTGCCGCCTCGAGGACGCTCCACATCAGGAACCAGGTCACGAGCATACCACTGATCCGCCACAACATATTTCCTCTCCTTCTGGTGAAGTTATTTGGAATTGCGTCGCAGAAAGGTTAGTTATGCCATCAGAGAATTCAAGCCCTGGGCTAGACAGAGGGAAACAAGCGGGGGGGCAACACCGATGGGCCTTTGCCCATCTTGGCAGTGCCGACTCAGCCGTTGAACCTCGTATCGCGGCTTCGCCGAATCGAGGCGGAGAATCCGTCAGGGTTCGGCTGGCCTGACAGCAGTGATGCGTTTGACCAGCATGGTGGCATAACAACCCCGCGGCAGAACACATTGCAGATACAACTTGCGCTTGCCGCTCTGGAGTTCGTCCTGTTCGAGCTGGTAGGCCAAATCCTGCGGGAAAAACACTGCGGCGCGTTCTCCGCGCGAGAAAAACGGCTTGCGAAAATGGCGGAGGCGCAATTGGCGTAGCGTGATTTTTTCGGCCGCCAGAACATCTTCGAGAATCGGCCGCAGCGGATGATCTTCCACGAGTTTAAGCCGCGCGCTCAGGTAGGGTATCTGCAACGACTTCAAGGCGTGCCGTTGTTCAGGATTCAGTTGCCGATAAAACCACACCGGCCCCGTCTTTAATTCCACCTCCCAGAGTTGTTGCGGTCGGCAATGTAATTCGAGCCAACGGCTCAGACAGCGGTTCCACAGGTAGCTTTGGTAGGCCGACAAATACAACGTTTTCAATTCCATGTGCAGGCAGGCAAAGGCGCCGCGAAAATCCTGAGGATGGTCGCACAGATAACTGATGACGCTACGCACGTTGCCGCGGGGTAACTGTTCTTTGAGCTGCGACCAGTTCCCCCATTGCTTGCGGAGCAATTCCTTGAGTTTTCGGATTGAGCTGCGGTCGTGCTCGTGCGGTGCGCTGAGGGCCAGTTGAAGGGCCGTTTCGTAATCTTCGTGGATGAGATACCAAGCAATGAAACGCCGCTCCGGCGTGACCGAACCAAACCGCTGATCGTCGAAGTAATTAGGCACCCCATCCTGCTGCAGTTGCTCCAGACTTTCAAGGGCCAGCCGTGCTTCCGCGGCAGAGAGATCGCGAATTGTGATCGCGAACCGATTGCCGGTCACCAGTTTCGGACCATACGGAACCCCGATTTGCCCCAAATAATGCAGATGCAGGTGCGTCTGTTTCAGGCCCCGGCGGGGACCGTGGAGAATACTGAGATACTGCGTGGTGCTGGCATGACGATCTTTGAGCCCCCCGTAGCCGATACGCCAGCGCGGGATTTTCCATTTGCGGCAAATGGCGTCGAGCGCCTCGGGAGTACCGAGCGACTCCTTCTCCAGGCGATAAAAGGCATAATTGCCTTCGCTGCCGGGCTGGACAGCGGTAAGTTCTTCGACGCGGAAATCCTGCGGTAGTTGTTTGAGTTTCATGGTGGAGAGTCAGGCAACGACTGCCCAGCTTCGGTACGTCCGATTGCCCATCATGGTCGCGGATACCGTTACCCTGGAGCGTCGGGTTGTGCTACTTGGCAAGCCCAATCAACCGAAGTCCTCCCGGAACTAAAGTAAAAAGGCCGAGGGAGCGGTCTGAGACCGGTCGCCCAGGCAGCCCCAGAGGTAACCGCATCCCTCGGCCACTGGTATTATAGACCCACGCCCAGTGGGGGCAAGCATCGCCACCGCGAATTTTCCGAGTTCCATGACTCATCAGTCCGAGCTCAGTCCGCGAGAAGTCTTGCGCTCTGCGGGGTGGGCGTCCTGGCTTGGGTTCGGTTCCCGCAGGTCGAGTCTCGCGTGGCCTGCGCTGCTGAATCTGAAGCGCGCCATAGAACTCGTTTGGGTGCGGCTGCAACTTGTCCCCCAGGGTTCGTTGGGCCTGAGAATTATAATAGTGTGTCCCTGGCCCGGCGTTAGCGCCCCGAATAAGCCCCACACCGGCAGAGGTGCATCATGGCTATTCCACAGCAGCCGGTACCGCGGAGGAACGTGATTTTCGTCATCCATCCGTATAAGTATCACGGCACCTGGGTGTTCGACGACCCGGACAGGGGCCTCAGCAAAGAGCCCTTTGTCGCAGGGGCCGATGTGGTCCTCGACCGCATTACCGCCCATATCCCGGAGGCTGAGCATGGCGTCACGATATTGTTTTCCGATCAGCCGTTTCCAGGGTATGAGCATGAGTTTGTGTGGATGCGCGACGAATTCGGGGGCGCCTGGTATACCGACCCGCGCACTGGTCAGGAAGGCTGGCTCTGTTCGGCATTACTGCGTTACTTTCCCGAACCGCCGCCTCGGCTATACGTCCAAGTCCAGCCCAGAAAGAGTTAGGGTTTCGCTCTGCCGCCCAATTAACCCACCAAGTGTAGCCGCGCGCATTTTCTCTTCGGCGATTGTACCACCCGCATGTCGCATTTGAGCCGAGGGACCAGCTATGCGGGAGGCTCCGGGCTTCGATGCGGCGGGAAACGATCGCTAGGGCGCCTGAACTTTCCGGATTTTGCGTTCGGCTTCGCGTTTGAGTTGTTGGTCGCGATGGCTGGGAGAAGCGAGCTCAATGGCTTTTTTCCAGGCCGCCACCGCCTGTTCCCGTTCTCCCAAGGCCAGGTGCACATCGCCGAGGTGATCGTAGAGTTCCGCATGCTGCCCATCTGGTAAGGCCACCGCCTGCAACAATAGTTTCTTCGCCTCCGCATACTGTTTTTTCTTGTAATAGACCCAGGCGAGGCTGTCCAGATAAGCCGCGTTTTCAGGTTCTTTCTCCAGGGCCTTGCGGATCATTTTCTCGGCCTGGTCGAGGTTGCGATCATGATCGACCCAAATGTAACCGAGGTCGTTGTTATACGTCGGATTGTCCGGCTCTTTCTTGAGCAGGACTTGCAGGTATTCGGTGGCTTTATCCACATCGTTCATTTCCGCATACAGGCTGCCCAGCTGATAGCGAATGAAATCAGCAACTTTTTCGTTATTGGCTTGGGCCAGGGCCTTCTGGTAGAGATCGGCGGCTTTGCCGTACTGGCCGGTGAAACGAAGCAGCCAGGCCTCCCGCTGGAGGATGAGGGGGTGCTCATCGAGCCCGCGAACCGCCTTGAACTTGGCGAGGATATTGTTGGCATCGTCGAGACGGTTCAGGTAGGCATAGACGATGATCATCTGCAGGGTGACGAAGATTTTGCGGCTTTCCATTTCTGGGGTGCTCGCTTCCATTTCGAGGATTTCCCGCCCTAAGCGCTCGGCCTGGGCGAACTGGCGCGTGCGCATGGCCAGGCTCATCATCAGTTCCCGCAGCTCAAACTCGCGCATGGTACTCTTGATCAACCGCGCACGCTCCATCAGGAAGCGATAGAGTACTTCGGCACTTTGGAAGTCGTGGATTTCGTCGCACAGGTGCAGCACAATATAGGCGGCGTTGTAACCCAGGGGGCTGTCCTTCTGCTGGGCCAGTGCCACAGCTGCCTGCACCAGTTCCTTCAGTTGCTGGCGGGTGCGTTCGCGACTGAGCCGCTCAATGACAGCTTGAATCTGGTCGGTGCCGGTGATTTCGTCGAGTTTCAGCACCTCCAGTTCCCGATCGTTCCGCGGCGCGAGGTGGGCAACCGCCGCGGTAGCCCCCCCATGCAGCAACCCCACCAGGTACAGGGCAACCGTCACCATACCAGATCGGTACATGATGGCCTCCACTTCCTTCAGGACAAAGGGTTTGCCCTCATTATAAGCTGGGTAGACTTTTCCTTGCGCGGACGATGCGGACCAGCCGGGCGCACTCGGCTTGAGACGCTCGTCGCTGGCCAGGACCTCCGTCTCCTCTGACTATGCTAATCAATACCAAGTCTTTTGGCCAAGAGCAATTAGCCTGAACGGTGCTGCGGACCTTGCTCCCAACGGTTGACGCGCGATAGCGTCCAACCTCTGGAACCGACCTGTCGCTTCACGGCGCCGATTCTTCCCGACTTGGTGTGGCATCTTTACGGTTTCGCTCGCGCACGAAACGGTTGCCCTGAAGCACGTAGCCCGCATCCCTCAATTGTTTCTGCGTCCAAAATAACCCGGATCCCGTAGACATGTTAAACAGGCCCTGACGAAATCGCACGCCCCATCGGTTCTCGCCGGTGGCTTCGTTGACCAGCACAGGGACACGGCGGTAAATGGCTTTGGTCAGTTCAGCATCCTGTCGGGTGCGGAAAATCGGGCACGTCCTGGTGTTGGGGTTGATCAAGGTGAAATCGTGGGCCGTAAGCGCAAAGCGTCGCCCTTCATCGCGAAGGTCGCGTGCGCGGCTCAGGAAAAATGCCAGCACAGGTCCCTCGGCGTCGGATTCGTGCTCGGCGGTTTTGTCTGCGGTGTTCGGCGGTTTCCCATCAGATCGGCGCAGCGTCATCAGGCAGAACTTGTAGCTTCGGTGGACACCGAGGAAGACGCCTTCTTTATTCTCAAAATCGAACAAACTGACGAGTTGGCCAGTTTGCACCAGATGATTGAAAAACTCCCGGTTGTTGACATCGGTAGCGATGCCGCTAGGAATGACCACACCGGCCCGTCCCCCCGGAGCGAGGAGACGTAAGAAGAGTTCTGCGAAGACTGAATAGTAATTGATACGCCCTGATGAAGTCATGGCGAAGCGTCGAGAGCTGCGCAGATACTTGCGTAAGGCATCAGCATCATGAAGTGCCTGCTGATAATCTCGCCACAGGGCTAAGTTTCTTTTAGGCAAATCTGAAATTAGTCGTTCACGTATTGCCTTATTTGCTGCGGTGGCAATTTCGGCATCGCGTGTTGCGAAGAAGACTTGTTCCTCAAGCTGTATTAGTTCCCAAGGGGGATTGCATAAGACGACGTCGAAGCCGCCTTGGAGAAAGACGTCGGGAAACTCCAGAGGCCAATGGAAAAACCGCAGGCGCTGGGCTAATTGGTCGGCACTGGCCAGAGGAGCGCCCAGAGCAGGACCCTGAGAGCGGAATTGACACAAGGTATCGGTGGTGATGACCGCGGCTCGGTCTAAAGTCTGGTCGCGGGCCTGAAAGAAAGCGGCCACATAGAGATCGCACAGCTGGCGCTGAGGTCTGGCATGCTTGTGCCAATCCTCGAAACGCTGCTTCTTATCGCGCACCACCTGCGGCGAGTCGTCGGCCAGGCGCGCCAGGGAGGAAAGTTCCTGCGCCAAGGGGGCTAACTCCTGGGAGGTAAATAGCAGGCGCTTCTGGCCTCGGACCCGGTCCGCCTGTTCCTGGCGATTGGCCTTCCTGATGGCGCGGGCTAATGAGGGATCATCGCCACTGACCGGGTCGAAAGCCGTGTTAGGGATACCGTCGTTCAGAACGGTCCAATCCAGAACTCCGACGAGCGAATCGCCACAGCGGATGCGATGGTCGAGGAAGGTGAGGGGTTTGTGCGGAACGTGGCTTTCCAACCAGAGGGCCAGTTTACACAACTGGACAGCCAGAGGGTTCTTATCCACCCCGAAAATGCAGTGGGCAATGACGTCGCGAATAGCGACGCGCTGAGCTTCGGGAGCGGGCTCTTCGTCGCCAGTACGAATCCGCGCCAGTTCTTTGCCCAGCCGTCGTGCCGCCGCCAGCAGGAAATGTCCCGAGCCGCAGGCGGGGTCAATCACCTTGATCTCCAGAAGTGCTTTTTCCTTGTCGGAAGGATTGGCCAGAGACTGACAGCGTTGATAGAGGATCGGCTCCAGGGCGCTGCGCACCAGCTCCTGCACCAGTTCCGGCGGGGTGTAATACGACCCCGTGGACTTGCGTTGCGTGCCCCGCTGAAAGGTAAACTCCCAGCTTCCGGCCTCGGTTCGGAACACCGGGTGATTATCGAGCAGACTTTCGTATACCGAGCCGAGTTCCTCGACATCCAGAGCGGCATAATTGACGCGACGAATACTGTGCCCGGCACTTTCGTCGTGGTAATAAATCAGGTGCCGCACCGCCTGTAGCAAATCGCGATTAGCCAGGCAACACTCATCGAACACAATCGGGTCAAAGAGTTCCCCATCCAGGACGGGCAATCCCAGCAGCGAAGCCAGGGGTTGCCCTTGCAATTCGGCACACGGTGTACCATCCGCCAGCAGTTTCCAGAGCAGACACAGTCCCCACCAGAGATCCCCGTCGTCGGTGTAAGCGCTTCGCCGGTCGACAAGCCGGCGGAAACGGCTCACGCCGTAGTGTTCGCGGTACAAACGATGGGCACCGAGCAAGCCCCGGTCTTCGCACACCAAAAGGAACAGCAGCCGATAAACCAGGCAGAGCAAATCGCGATAAAACTCCAAAGCCGACAACGCTTCGCCGGAAGCGTTGGCACACTGGCGGGGATCAATCCGACGACGCAGTTCGCTATTGGCGGGATGCCGGAGAAAACCATTGGCCAGGGTCTGCAGGCATTCTTCAACGCCTTCCCGCAACCGCTCGCGGACACGACTTCCCTGCTCAACCGAGTTGCGATAGTAGACTTCCAAGGGGCAGGCGTCAATCTGGGCCTCCGCCACGGGCAAGCGGGTGCGGTGCACCAGCCGGTAGAAGACGTTGAAATCCAGAAAGAGCTGTTCCTCGAAGATGCGAGCCAGGTCGAACTCGATGTAGGCCAGGCGCCGAATGTACGAGCAATCGCGGAGAACTCGCAATACCAGGCCGTTAGTTACCAGGCCCCAGAGGTGCTCGGTGCGATTGAGAAACTGCTGGAGCAAGGAATGGGGAGCCAGGCGTGGCCGACCGCTGGGCGGAACCTTTCCCAGTTCCTGACGCGCGCCGACGATGTGCACGGGGGGCGCCCACGCCTCTGCCCCGGCCCGATGGGAAATGGGATAGATCTCCTGCTCCACCTGGTAGGGACGGCTGTTGTAATGCAAGTCGTAGCCCAGCATGCTGAACAGGGGGACTACCCAGGTATCGCGCGTGACGGAAGTAGCGCTGTCCTGAGGCGGCAGCCGGGCCAGACGATTCTGAAACACTCCCCATTGCGCCCGTGCATCTGCGAAAATGGCTGCGATTTCCTCCGTGAGCGGGCGCTTCTCCGACAGGCCGAAATCTCGGGCCCGCTGATAGTCCAGTTCGCCTTGGAGCAGGCGTTCCAGCAGATCGGCACTGAAAAATCCGCCCTCAATGCGCACGGCGGGAAAAAGACTCATGACGACACCCTCGGTTGCAGAACTAGCAGACCGATGACATCCACCGGTCGCAACGGACGAACTTCCAGCTCCTTCTGACGTTCTCCCAGGAACCGCCGGATCCGCCGATGGGTGTGGCGCAAAGCCTCAGCCCGTTGTTGCATATGAACGAGCACATCCCTGTCCAGTTGCGGCCACAGGTCCAGGGCCGACTGGACTAGATCGCGTTTTTCTGCCAGGGGCATGTTGACTTCGGCCTGGGCTTGCGCCAGCAGACTGCGGGCTGCCGATTCCTCCAGCCAAGTCAACGGCGGTACCAGGCCCTGGGTGCCCCAGATGCGCACTTCCTCGACGAACATAGGCGGGGAGCCCAGCCGCTCCAGCTGAAAACGCAGGCGCACCAGCCACAGCACCGTTACCCTGGCCACCTTGCCGGTGCGCAAGGCGCCCGCGCGGGCAGCCGTCGCTTGGCCGTGACGGCTCAGCGCGTCCTCGAACAGATAACGGGCCAGCGCGGTTACCCACGGATGATTTCTCCCGACATACTCAGCCTCCGGCGGAGTCGGCGAAGCGAAGCTGATGTACCAAAATGTACTTGCTGAGCCACGGCGACTCGGCACACGGCTTTTGACAAGAAAACGCAGGGGCTCCGGCAAGTGTACCAGTTCGGCCTCACCCAGCGCCAGACGGTAAACTGGCGCCGGGGCACGCCGAACGCACTCCAGTGGCACCTGCAACCGCTGACACGCTTGCACGACAAATTCCCGCACAGCCTCTGGATCGCCCAGAACGTCGTCGGTCTGCTGCAGCTCATCCTGGACTTCTTCGAGTTTTATCGCCCGCTGCGCGAAGCGGCTGCGACTGAGCCGTTCGGCGCGGACGTCCCGTTCCCAGTCTTCATGCAGTTTCCGAATGTCTGGCGTATCCAAAAGCAATCGCAGTTGGGACGACGCGGGACTGCCGGGACAGAGAAACAACCGATGGAGCACCGCCTTCCACACCTGTTCGCTCTGGTGAGGCACAGGAACGTGCGTTCCCAGCGTACGGTGAATCTCGCGGGCCTTGCGGAGCAGCACCTCTAACACGGCGCCATCTACGGGATTATTCCGACCATACAGCAGCACGGTGCGCACGACCGCGGCCGTTTGCCCATACCGATCCACACGGCCTTCCCGCTGTTCCAGGCGGTTGGGATTCCACGGTAAATCGTAATGCAGCACCGCGGTAAATTTTTCCTGAAGATTGATGCCTTCCGATAAACAATCCGTGGCTACCAGGACCCGCGGTCGTTGGCCATCTATTTCTTCGATTTTCAACCGCCGTTCTTCATCTCCAAGCCGACCCGTGATACATACGACCTGCACTTCCTGGGGCAACGCCTGGCGCAGATGCTCGGCCAGGTATTCCGCCGTCGCGACATAGCGACACCACAGGATCGGCGCGAATCCCTCGTCAAGCAATTGCTGTGTTTTCTGCACCGCGGCTTGCAACTTAGCGTCGTTGGCCAAACCCGAGGCACTCTGAGCCAGTTTCACCAGCGATCGCAGATACCGGCGCTGGCGCTCCGACCAATCCGCTTCTGCCGCTTCCATGGCCGGGATCGGCGTCTCGTCTTCCCAGCGTCCCGTGTCTCGCTCCAGGACAAACGGCGCGAATTCATCGGTTTCCGCCGCAGCTTCGTCGTCCGCCCCGGTGAGTAAAGCACTCCCCGGCTCGTGAGCCGCGGCTCCTGGTCCTTCCTGCGGCAGACCGCTCCGTCGTTCCAGGGCGACCAACGCCGCCTTCGGACTGGACATGACGCACCGCAACAGCGCCAACACCCCCCAGTAATGTACCCGCTGCTGATGGGCTCCCAGCGACTTACTCTGGCTCAGCAGTTCCGCGCAGAGTCTATAGGTGCCTTCGAAGAGCTTTTCACTGGCTTCATCCAGGGCATAGGTGATTTCCTCGGCCTGGCGCTGGGGAAAGGAGTGCGCTTCCTTCCAATACTGTTGAATGTCCCCACGCGTCCGCTGCACATAATGCCGCGCCAACTCCTGACGCTGCCTCTCGTCGAGTTCGGACAGATTCCATTCGCCAAATTCCGCACGCAATAGGGACAATAAGGATTGAAAATCGTCGCGGATGCCGGAGTGAGGCGTGGCGGTCAGGAAGATCAGGTGGCGTTGCGGATGCTCGGCCAGTTGCCGCAGCAAAGCATGGCGTTCCTGCTGGCCACCTCCGTGTGGTTCGGTGGCTCCGTGCACCTCATCTACGATGACCATTTCCGGACAGAACTGCACAAACTGCGCGCGATTTCGCTCCAGTTTGACGAAATCAATGCTCGCCACCTGAATTGGGTAGTATTCATAGACACTCTGACCGGCCGGCGCGTCCCGCTCGAGTCGGCTCACCGTGCCAGAGCGAAACACCACCGCCTCCATGCCAAATTTCTCCGACATCTCCCGCTGCCACTGGTCGCACAAATACGGCGGACAAAGCACACACAGCCGACGGATTTCCCCGCGGTCGAGCAATTCCCGCGCTATCAATAACGCTTCAATCGTCTTGCCCACACCAACGTCATCCGCGATGAATAAGCGCACCGGATGCAACCGCAACGCCATCATCAGCGGTACTAACTGATATAAGCGGGGCCGAATTGAAATCCGTCCCAGACAACGCAATGGGGCTGCTCCCTCCCGTAAGAGCAGCCGCGCCGCGTGCCACAGCAGGTACACGGCAGGGGTGTCCGACACGTCGTCCACACTCGGTAACGGAAACTCCGCGGGGGTCATCTGCTCCCATTTCAGGCGGGTGCTTACCAATTCGCGCAACTTAGCGTGTACTTCGATTACGTCCTCGTCCGTCCCGATTAACGGACGCAAGCGCAAGAGGCTAGCATCATAGCTGGGCAAAACCACCCATTCTTTGCCGCGATAGCTGACCACTGCTCCCACTTGCATCCTCGTGATCCCTATCGTTTCCCCGCCCCCGCCTTTTTGGAGGGAGAACTGGCTTTTTCGATTTCTTCCTGGGCATCCGAACTCTGATTGTATGAGCCGATTTCTTCCATTAGGAAGACCCGGCAGTTCGCAGCTTCCCGAAAGACCAGGGCATGTTGCAGCACTGACTCATTCCTCTTGAACAAAATCTGCAGGCACGCTGGGAGCCAACGTTCAATCTGGTTAACTGGCGACTAAAGGCCCGTCGCAACCTGCGATAGATAAGCCTCGCCATTTGGAAGACTTATTATGGTCTTCGCATCATGGAGTTTACCGGGACGTCAGCGCTGGTCGTCGTGCAGCACTTTGGAAATGCGGTCAGACGGCAAATAAGGTTCACTTGGTATCCATGCTAACGCTGACCATGCGTCCCGAAGTAGCCGATTCGATTTCTTTATAACATAGAGCCAAAGCCAGGCGCGCCAATTCACCGCTCAATTCCTGCGGGGCTCGACCCTGAACGACTGCCTGAACCGCTGCTTGTAACTCCGCGGTGAATGCTGCCGTCGGATCGTCGCCGCCCATCAGCTTTGGTTGTTCCGTGCGACCGTCGGCCCAATAGACTGTCAGGGGCGAGCCTAAGCGGTAACTGACGGTGGCCTTCTCAAAATATAGTTCAAAGCCGTGGGTGAATTCCCGCCCCTTCTGGCAGAGGGCACCGCTGGAGCAGGTCAGACAGGCTGGCCCGTCGCTGTCGTAGATATAGTGCGTAGTCAGGTGAGTCACGACACCATTCTCAATTACCCCCCGTGAATACACCGCCCGAGGGACGCCCCCTATCAAGGTTACATAATGAGCATCGTGAATGTGTAAATCAATCGCTGGCCCGCCAGTCTTAGCCGGATCCGCGATCTCGGCAGACCAGTCGGGCTTGCTGATAATGCGATCTAAGTGTCCCGCTAACAGTTTCCCGGCCGCTGATGATCGCGCTAACTGCAAGGCCCACGCAAATTCCGGCACATACGCCAGCACCTGTCCCACCAGGAGAAGCTTACCCGTCTGTTGCGCCGCTTCTACCATTCGCGCCGCATCTTCTAAGCTCAATGCTATAGGTTTTTCCACCAGCACATGCTTACCTGCCCGCAAGGCTTCTAAGCTGGCTTGCGCATGCATACTGGTCGGCAAACAAATATCCACCAGGTCTATATCGGGATCTGCTAATAATTCACTAAGCCGACTATAGGCCTTGAGATCGCGCAAATCCATAAGCTGACCTGGCGGCCCAAAATTTCCCCGAATACCCCGCCAATCTCCGGCCCGCTTTTTCGGGTCGCGACTGACGATGGCAGTTACTCGCGCGTTGTCCAAACGCTGCGCTGCCAGATAGTGAATCATTCCCATAAATCCAATGCCCACAATACCCACTCGCACCATATTAATTTCTCCTGTCCGCTGGAACGGAGGTCAGCAGAAATTATAGTTAGTGAATGGGCTGCCTCCGGACGACGGCAGGTGCCGGTCCGGACACCCACGGCAATTATCCTAGTCCTCAGCCATCACGGGATTCCTCAGGATACCGATTCGCTCGATCTCGATCTCGACCACGTCCCCCGGCTTGAGGAACACCGGCGGCTTGCGTGCGAAACCGACTCCTGGCGGCGTGCCGGTAAAGATCAGGTCTCCGGGTTCCAAAGTCACCACTTGGGAAATATAGGAGACTAACTTATCCACGGAAAAGATCATCTGATTCGTGTTACTGCGTTGCATCACTTGGCCATTTAACCGAAGTTCGATATGGAGTTGATGTGGATCGGGTATCTCATCTCGGGTCACTAATGCCGGGCCGATTGGGGCAAAAGTGTCAAACGTTTTCCCCGCTAGCCACTGACCACCCGGCTTGCGTAACTGCCAATCCCGAGCTGAGACATCGTGTCCTATAGTATAACCTGCAATATACTGTCGCGCTTCCTGCTCTGCAATGTACCGCCCTCGTTTTCCAATCACGATCACTAATTCTGCTTCGTAGTCCACTTCCTTACTGACCTTCGGTAAGCGTATGGGCTCTTCAGGACCGATGACGGCGCTGCTGAATTTGCTGAATAGGACCGGCTCAGCGGGAATTGCAGCGCCACTTTCTGCCGCATGATCCTTATAGTTCAGCCCAACGCATATTACCTTAGGCGGATCGGGTATCGGCGCCGCTAAGCGTATCGGGCCGCGCTCATATATCGGCTTCTCAATGCGCTCAGGTAACTGTTGCAACTGCGCGTGAACCACCTCTCCTAAACGTAATAGTTCGCGCACGGACGAGGGCAAGTGAGAGAGATTCGTCGCTATGTCGAGGTATCGCCCATTCCATTCTAAACCCGCCCGCAAACCGCTTTCTGTTTGCAGCGTCACGATTCGCATGACCGACTCCTTCTGGCGTTTCCAGGATTATGCTTAGGTCTTGGTTTCCACCGCGTGACCAGCGGTCAATCCATTAGCCCGTTGAAAATAGACGCTGTTCTTGCCCAGCACACTTTCTAATGCTGCGCAGTCAAGATGAGCTACGTCCACATGATAGGTCTTATCTAATATCAGCAAAGCTCGTTTATCCTTGCGGTCGCGAATCTCCAGGAAAACAGGGCATTGCCCCGGGTTACGCTGGAGAATATCACGAATTTCCTCGATAACACAGGGCCTGTGATGCCGAAGCGTCATTCTTAACAATACAGCGCGGGTTAATTCCCGTAACGCCTGCGGGTAACTGAGCACCCGGGTGACTATGAATACGGGAGTGTCCCGCGTGCGGTCTAAGGTACCTCGAACCAAGACCACACTCTCTTCCGCGACCAACTCTTGACAAGCGGCAAATTCGTCGGGGAAGATCAGGCACTCCAGGCTGTCCTCTAAATCCTGCAGTTTGAAGCGGGCCATTTTAGTATTACCAGACCGACTCTTACGGGCGTGGCTTAGACGCACCTCAGTTATCATCCCTCCCAAGAGAAGATCGGGGGGCAACTCCGCATTCGCCGCAAAACTTAGAAGCTGGCGAATGGACATAGTAGTCAGCGACGCTAAGCGCTCGCCCCAGGAAGCTAAAGGATGCAAAGCGAAGTAAAAACCGAAGGCTTCCTTTTCCCGACGCGAGCGCTCTTCGTAAGACCAGTCTTCAACGTTAGGCAGTGCACGTTTGACCACCTCGCTGGCAGGTTCCAGACTATCCAGAAAGCTCCGCTGGCCCGCTTTGCGATCTTCCTGGAATCGCGCTCCGCTGCTAAGGGCATCTCCTAAAGCCTCTAATAACGCAGCCCGCCGACCAAACTCATCTAATGCTCCTGCATTTATCAAGGTTTCTAAAGTACTTCGGGATACCACACGCGGATCTAACCGACAACACAAATCATAGAGGTCCTTATAAGGTCCACGCTGGTTCCGTTCCGCAACCAGAGCTTGAGCGGCACTATATCCTACTCCCCGCAAGGCTGCCAAGGCATAGCGAATCTGACCCTGCTCGACCCGGAACTCCACCTGACTGCGGTTAATGTCGGGCGGCAACACGCGCACCCCGATTTGTCGGGCATGGGCGACATACTGGGCAAGTTTTTCCGACTTACCTATTTCGCTCGTCAGTAAGGCAGCCATGAATTCCGTAGGAAAGTGGGCCTTCAGATAGGCCGTCTGATAGGCCACAAGTGCATAAGCAGCCGCATGGGATTTATTGAAACCGTAACCGCCAAAATGAACAATCTGATCAAAGATTTCCTCGGCAGTTTCTCTCCGAACTCCACGCGCAACCGCGCCTTCGATAAATTCCTGCCGACGTTGTGCGATCGTCTCCTGCTTTTTCTTACTAATCGCCTTGATACAGGCATAGGCATTAGACAAATCCACGCCCCCCAATCGGTTGAGTATTAACATTACTTGTTCCTGATAAACCATGATACCATAAGTTTCTGCTAGCACTTCTTCCATAACAGGATGCTGGTAGACGGGCTTTTCGCGGCCGTGCTTGCGGTTGACATAAGCATCCACCATGCCTCCGCCCAGAGGTCCGGGGCGATAAAGAGCATTGCAGGCAATCAAATCACGAATATTATCCGGCTTGAGGCGTTGCAACAGATGCCGAATGCCTTCTCCCTCGAATTGAAACACTCCCACAGCATCGCCCCGCTGGAGCATAGCATAGGTTTTTTCGTCATTAAGCGGCAGGCGATGCAGATCAAGGTCCCGCCCGTGATTTTCCTTGATTAACTGCACGGCGTGATCCAGCAACGTGAGTGTCCGTAAGCCCAGGAAATCCATTTTTAGCATGCCAACTTTTTCGAGGTCTTCCATGGTCCATTGGGTAATCACTATACCATCGCGTCCGGCAGTACGAGGATGTTCCGGCTCCTCAACGGCATTCGATTCCTCCCCCCCTTCAGTGCGTTGGGGCCAAACTCGTTGCACCGGAACATAGTCCACCAGCGGGCCGTTGGCAATCACCACCCCAGCAGCATGCGTGCTCACTGTGCGATTAGTACCTTCCAGCTTCAGGGCGATATCCAGACATTCACGCACCTGCGGATCAGTTTCATATTCCTGCCTCAGGTCATAGATCGTTTCCAGGGCCTCGGCTAAGGTAACACCGGGAGTTCGCGGAATCAGGCGGGTGATCTGTTCTACTCGCGAACGGGGTAATCCTAATGCCCGTCCCACATCCCGTACAGCCGCCCGTGCGGCTAAGGTACCGAAGGTACCGATCTGCGCCACACTATCTGCGCCGTAGCGTTGACGCACATAATCCAGGACTTCCTCCCGACGCAGCTGGCAGAAGTCAATATCTATATCAGGAGCCTCGGCACGCTTAGGATCGAGAAATCGCTCAAATAATAAGCCATACTCCAGGGGATCTATGTGACTCAATTGTAAGACATAGCTCACCAGTGCCCCGCACGCTGAGCCGCGTGCGCCATAGGGAATTCCCTGAGATCGGGCAAAACGCACGAAATCATGAACAATAAGAAAGTAACCTGCAAAACCCAGCCGGCAAATAATCTCCAATTCGTGTTCCAGGCGCTCTCGTGCTCGTGGAGGAGGTGGATTGCCATAACGCTGTCTTAAGCCCTCCTCGCAAAGTTGACGGAGATATTGTTCGGGAGTAAGTCCGCCAGGCGGGCAGAAAACCGGATAGTGTCGCTTAGTAAAATCCAAATGCAACGAACAACGTTCCGCGATTCCTTGACTGGCTGCCACGGCTTCCTCATAACCGGGGAAAGCGTCATACATTTCCTGCGGCGAGCGCACGTAAAACAGATTACTGCCGTAGCGCAGGCGGTGAACGTCCTGCCGTTGTTTCCCTGTATTGATGCAAAGTAAAATGTCGTGCGCTTCAGCATCCTCCTGAGTCAGATAATGGGCATCCGCCGTGGCTACCAGCGGCAAATTCAGGCGCCGTGCAATTTCGACCGCCCCTTCTAAGCATCGCCTTTGAATCTCCAGGCCATTATTCTGGATTTCAATGTAAAAACGATCGGGACTGAATGTTCGCGCTAACCAGCGCGCCAATTCGGTGGCCTCCTCGAAACGATTCTGCAAAATCAGGGTGCTGAATTCACTCGAGGCACAACCGCTAAGACAGATCAACCCCTGGTTACAGCGCTCGAGAAGTTCCTTATCAATGCGGGGGCGATAGTAAAATCCCTCCAGGAAGGCTAACGACGCCAACCGAATCAGATTGCGGAACCCTTGCTCATTATAGGCCAGCAGAGTGAGATGATAAGCCGCTTCGCCCGTGCCACGGCTGTCGCGCTCAAAGCGGCTGCCGGGAGCGACGTAGGCCTCATAACCTATGATCGGCTTTATGCCTTGAGCGACACAATGTTGATAAAACTCAATGGCACCATACAGATTCCCGTGATCTGTCAGCGCCAGGGCATTCATTCCCAGCGACTTCACATGACTGACTAATTCCGGAATGCGACTGGCACCGTCGAGCAGACTGTAGTGGCTGTGACAATGCAGATGGACAAAGGGTCGGGCCATTCACTTCTACTCCTGGCTATATAGCTTCTGTCGCTCTCGGCATTGTAGCAAGGCGACCAAGTGTTACGTTGCCGGAATCAGTGTTTCAAGTTTTCAGAGGGTATATTAGCAGTTGAGCGACCAATCGAAAAAGCTGTTCCGACTGGGAGCACGGTCTCGGTTTGAATCGCTAGGAATGCATAACCTTCACAGGCAATCGGTTCGTTGGGCACTATCTTGCCAATTACCTCCAAACGGACCCATAACCCCTGCCTTGAATTATAAAGCGCAAAGCATAATATATCCTGTGATCCATCAGCACAGTATTCACATTCCTCGCGTCGAATTAAAATAAGGGTACTGAGTTAGCGGTTTAGCACCGAAGGTCAGTCACTTTGGCCACACATCCAAGCAGGTGTTGGTAACGGGAGAGGTTGTTGAGTGATGTTATTCCGGAGGATGAGTGGAGCTGACAATTTCGTCGAGCAAGTGGCCGAGCTTAGTTTTCTTTGCCAGCAGGTAATCACGATTTACTTTGGTAGGCGAAATTACGATAGGTACCCGCTCGACGATTTTAAGTCCATAACCATCGAGGCCCACAACTTTCTTGGGATTATTCGTCAGGAGGCGGATTTGTCGGATACCAAGATCATAGAGAATTTGCGCTCCAATACCATAATGGCGCAGATCAGGAGCGTAGCCAAGTTCGCGATTAGCCTCCACAGTATCTAAGCCTTTTTCCTGCTGCAATTGATAGGCATGGAGCTTAGGGAGCAGTCCGATGCCACGACCTTCCTGACGCATGTAAAGAAGGCAACCTTTGCCCGCTTCCGCTATCTGACGCAGCGCTTGCTGTAACTGAGCACCACAATCGCAAAGCATACTATGGAAAATGTCTCCAGTCAGGCATTGTGAATGAATGCGAACCAGCACCGGCTCTTCCTGAACTGGTACCACGCCACCACTATCATCACCGACACCTCCCATGCACAAAGCTATATGCGGTTCAGGGTCCACAACCGAAGTATAAGCAAACAGGCGAAATTCACCGAATGCTGTCGGCAGCATCAAAGTGAGTTCACGACGAACGAGTTTCTCCCGTTGGCGACGATACTTAATCAGCTCTTCAATGGTGCACATTTTCAAGCCATGCTGACGGCAGAACTCACGCAGGTCCGGAATGCGAGCCATATGGCCGTCGGGCCGCAGGATTTCGCAGATAACTGCGGCTTCCCGCAGACCGGCCAATCGGCACAAGTCCACGCCTCCTTCAGTGTGGCCTGCACGCACCAAGACGCCGCCAGGATGCGCCCGTAAACCGTGTACATGACCAGGACGCACTAAATCAGAGGGTTGACTCCTCGGATCAATGGCAACCTGAATGGTTCGTGCCCGATCATAGGCGGAGGTTCCTGTCGTGATGCCCCGCCGTGCGTCGAAGGACACAGTAAAAGCCGTGCCCATGGGGTTGGCTTGAGGAGCTTGTAGAGTCAAGTCCAGCCGGTCGCAAATCTCAGCCGACATGGCCAGGCATAATAAGCCGCGGGCCTCTCGGAGCATGAAATTGATAGCTTCGGGGCTGACCTTTTCGGCAGCCAACACCAGGTCCCCTTCATTCTCGCGGAATTCATCGTCTACGAGCACAATCATTCGCCCGGCCTTGAGTTCCGCCAAAGCCTCTTCAATGCTGCAGAAGCCCTCTTGTCGAAGATATTCCTTTTCACTCATGGGGATTTCCTAAGTTGCCAGCACGGTCTGTCAGTTCACGTCAGAGAATCTCGCCGATAGACCATACCGCGATCCACCATTTCGAATCCCAGATCGCGCAGACATTTGCGAAGGGTTGGTGCCTGTTCTGGCACGTGCATCTCGACCAACGTGTAATACTGTTGTTCAAGATATTGTAAGGCTCGGGCCGCCAACACTGCTTCCAGCCCCTGGGCATTCGCATCGTCAGCTACTTGCAAGTTGAGCAAGCCTACAGACGGCTGTTTCCATCGCCAACCGAATAATTCCATTTCCCACATATCCATCTGAGCTAACACCCGCCCCTGATGCACCAACTGAAACCGTAACATCTCTAAAGGTGAGGTAGCGCATGCTTCAAACCAACTTGATGGTGTCGGTTGGGCAGTGACCTGCAGCTGACACTGTGCCTTCCACGCCGCCGCCGCGCCACTCACCTCATAAGTGCTACCGTCTAAGACCCGTTGATAAACGGCGTGCATCGCTCCAACCCGGTAGCCACGTTTTTCCAGAAAAGGGCGTGCATCCCGATCCGATTCCAGGATACCGGACGGTTCACTGCCTCCATACAAGCCCCAATAAAACGGACACAGCGGACGATGGCTGCCAAAGTAAATCTCGCTGACACCCCGCCCGCGCAAATAATCTTCCGCACTCCGAAGCAACTCGCTGCCGATCCCGCGTCGGCGGTATTGGGGATGCACTACAAGAACACAAATCACACCGCGTTCCATCGAAAGATGCTGCCCCGACGCATCGGGACCGAACCCAGCATGTGCCCAGCCAATAACCTGTCCCCCCAGTTCTGCCACCAACAGTCCTTGCGGCTCAAAATATGGCTTACTCAAAACGGCCAGTTCCAGACAATTCACGTTTACCAAAATCCCCGCACCTCGGCCCGTGAGAGCCTGGTTCCATAAACGCACTAAGTGGGGGGGATCGCTGTTGCGAAAAGGTCGAATACGCCAGCTCACCGCGCTCTTCCCATGGCCACGCCTCATCCTTCGGACCCATGCTTTATAGCGTAAGGCCCCTAGCAAAAACAGTCCACCCCGTCTTCGCTACATGGCTTGCCCCCTCCTTCCGCAACTGCCGCACATATCGCAGATTGGAAGCTACCCTTTTCTAATCACGTCATTCCGCAATAACAATTACTGCAAAAATTCCCTTGATAACCTTCTTCATAACCCGTAGCAACATGCTGTGACATTCAATGCACAATGCAATAGAAACTCCACAGATTTCATATGTCCTAATAAACTTCCTCCTATGGCTCTGCTAAATGTTGCCGTTCTCAGATGCTTAGTGGTCGGATTTTCTTAGATCCCAGCAAGTAGCGCCAGTCATACCCATCCTGGAATAAACAAAACGGGCGCGGCTGTTGGCCACGCCCGCGACGGTTAGGCTTACGGCAGGGTGACTTAGAAACTCAGTCGGCCTTTCTCAGGGACATCCTCAGCCTCTAAGTCACTTAGTCCAGATTCAAGCTAATCAGATAATTTTCCAGACCCTGACGTTGTTTGAGAATCTCCTGCTGCAGGGCCTTGATACGGTCCTGATACTTCTCAATCATCGGCTCCTGTTCATCCAGTTTCTTCAGGTACCGCTTGTACGTCTCACTGCTCGGCGGCAACGTCTGCATGTTCGCCCGCAGCCGTGCTTGGTCGTCTTCTAGTATCTTCAACTCCGACTGCACCTGGTTCAGCTCTTGCTGCAACAGTGCCAGTTGATGCTTCATCTTCACTACCTGCTCCAGCGCCTCCTTGACTTTCTGGCTGGTTACCGGACTCTGCAGGAAGAAGCGGATCGTCTGGTCGTCGGCATTCGAC
>JANWVZ010000040.1:0-269 GCA_025056555.1 Gemmatales bacterium
ATAAACTCCCCAGCTCGGTCCTGTACGAGCGGCTAATATACATGCTTGAATCACATCCTGGACATGTACAAAATCATAACTGGCTGAACCGTCTCCATGTATAATCGGTCGGTCACCCTGAAACAATGCTTCCATCCACCGAATGATCACCTCCGTGTATTTTCCTTCCGTATCCATGCGGGGTCCGTAAACATTGAAAAAACGTAAACAGGTGCCACTGAGCAATCCTTTGCGTGCATACCATTTCAGCAAACCCTCTCCCATAAGCT
>JANWVZ010000040.1:279-25324 GCA_025056555.1 Gemmatales bacterium
ATAGTGTGTCGTTCGCATAAGGAGGATAGGTTTCTGGCGTTGGGAACTGAGTGGCCTGCCCATACACAGAAGCGGAAGAAGCGTAAATTACCTTCTTCACCTGCGCTCGCACACCCGCCTCCAGCACGTTGTGAGTGCCACGCACCATAACCTCTAATGCCGTCATAGGCTCTGCTTCACAACGATGAATACGCCACGCAGCCAGATGAAAAATATAATCACAATCACGAGCTAATCGAAAAACGATTTCAGCGTTTCTGATATCATCCTGGCAGAAAATTACTCGACCGGAAGTCAGCGCTTGACTCAGGTTCTCCAGGCGGCCGCGCGATAGATCATCTATGATACGTATTTCCTTGACTCCCAGCTCAAGCAGCCTGTCCGCGAGGTGAGATCCTATGAAACCCGCCCCACCAGTAATTAGTACTTTAGTGTTTTTCCAGTAATTCATCATACTCTCTCCCAAAAAAGCCATAAAGAGCACGAATTACTTTTTTCTGCTGGGTTTGGGTAATCTCCGGAAAGAGCGGCAGAGTACATGTTTCTCGAGCAATCCTTTCCGCCACGGGAAGGTCTCTCGGGCGATATCCCAAGTGCCTATATGCCGGCTGAAGATGTAAAGGGAGAGGATAATGAAGACCGTAGGCACTTCCTTGGGCATTCAACCAAAGCGCTAATTCACTGCGCCGTGGAGTTCGCACGGTATATAGATGCCACACGTGACCGTCCTCGTCAGAATATGGAGGCGTCCAGAGGGGCAAATCCCCTAAGGCCTTCGCATAGAAGGCCGCAGCACGGCGACGTTGGGTATTCCAGTCATCAAGGTAGGGAAGCTTTGCCAGCAGGACAGCAGCCTGCATAGTCGGCATTCGATAGTTATACCCTAATTTAGCATGATGATAACGTCGAATCTGACCATGATCGCGCAATTGCCTGCACCGTTCTGCCAAGCCAGTATCGTTTGTGATTATTGCACCTCCTTCCCCACAGGTACCTAAGTTTTTTCCGGGATAGAAGCTGAACACACCGGCATGTCCGAAGGTCCCGACATGTCGGCGTGACACCCGAGCCCCATGGGCCTGACAACAATCTTCTATAAGAAGCAATCTATGCTTGTCAGCTATGATCCTCAGCTGCTGCAGGTCAAGAGCACGTCCATACAAGTGAACGGCCACGATAGCTGCAGTCCTCGGAGTAATTAGCGCAGCTAGGTGATTAACATTCAGACATGCAGTCTCCCATTCAACGTCACAAAACACAGGTGTAGCCCCTGTATGAGATACTGCCGAGGCGCTGGCAAAGAAAGTTAGTGCGGGAACGATTACTTCATCCCCCGGCCCGATACCACAAGCACGAAGTACCAAGTGTAGCGCTGCCGTGCCTGTAATGGTCCCGATGCAGTGCCGAGCACCCGTATAATGCGCGAAAGCATCCTCGAACTGCTCCACCTCAGGGCCGAGGACATACTTCCCCTTAGCTAAGACATTCAGAACGGCCTGATCTAATTCCCAGTCTAAGCACTGATACTGGGCAACCACATCCACCAAAGGCAGCAGTTGCACAGTTTGAGCTGCTAGATTCATGGATTGTCTCCATTGACCTGCGCACATTCTCGAATTCTGTTGACAAAACGAGCCGGTACTCCAGCTACCAAAGTCCCCGCTGGAACATCGCGTGTAACCACCGCTCCTGCTCCTATCATCGCATAAGCGCCAATTCGCACTCCAGCCATAATTATCGCTCCGCTGCCTATACTAGCACCTTTACCTACATAAATTCCTTTCAGTTCCCAGTCACCCTCCCGCTGTAGCCGGCCATTAACGGTAGCTCGCGGCCAGAGGTCATTGATAAACAGGACACCGTGTCCAATGAAGACTTCATCCTCTATGATCACACCTTCACAAATAAAGGTATGGCTTTGAATCTTACATAACCGGCCAATCTGCACGCCCCGTTGAATTTCCACAAACGGACCGACGCGCGTACCGTCCCCAATCACGCAGCCATATAGGTTCGCAAAACCATAAATAATGACATCCCGGCCGAGAATGACATCCTCCGCAATGCAACTCGGCCTATGCGGAAACTGTTGCGGCTTCATTACATTCTTTTTCCTGCCCATCATAGTGTCTCCATGTTTTACCGTGATGCGAACAGCGCTGATCTGAGAATCGGCTGACTTTTTCCAGGATTCTGACCACTCGTGCGCCGAAATATCCATTACTGATCGGCTGCGATTGGCGCCTTATGCAGGCAAGGAAGTGATCGACCAACATGCTTAGTGGTTCTTGGTTCGTCGAAGAAAGCACCGCAGGCCTAATCTTATCTAGAGCAGGATTACAAATGGCAGCGCTGTTCTGCAGAGCTTCCGGCCAGCTATACAATTCCAAGGGGGAATCAAAGCCCTTGTCGTGATAGCAGACAGCACCCCGCGTGCCTATAATCGTTAACTTTCTTATTTTTTCCGGCCAAAACCAGGAGACAGCTATACAGGCACTTGTACCTCCCGGAAATTCAAGATTCAGAACAGCAAAGTCCGCGTTACTGCCTGATTGCCGCCCTGCAGTGATTGCGGTAGCCACGCAGGGCTCCTTTTGGAGCACATATAAGAGGATGGCTACATCGTGAGGTGCCAAATCCCAAATGACGTCGCAGTCATGCCGAACTATGCCCAGATTTACCCGAAGGCTATGAATATACTTCAGCTCTCCTAATTCTCCATCCTCCACTAATTGTCTTAAGCGCTGTATAGGCTGTGCGAAAAGGTAAGTATGACCTACTAACAACGGAATCTCATATTTATCCGCCAGATCACAAAGGATCTCAGCCTCTTGACTGTTCAGAGTGAGAGGTTTCTCAACTAAGACAGGTATTCGATGATTCAGAGCCTGCCGTGCGATCACATAGTGAGTAGAAGCCGGTGTGGTAATAATAACTCCATCGAGTGTCTGCCACGGAAACCTATCCAATTCAACATAGGCTTTGGCCTGAGTCAAGTGCTCCTGCCAGAACTGCAACTTAGCCGGGTCGCAATCACAGATGGCTGAAATGACCGTGTCTTCCCGCTGGCCCAGCACGCGTATATAGTTCTTAGCCCAGTATCCTAGGCCAATGATGCCAAGTTGCAACCGGGGCATAGTGTTGCTCCTCGAGGTAATCTCGGCAATTCGGCGAAGCGCAGACCCCCCAGACCGCACAGGGCTAGGTAATAAGGCGTCTCCAGCAGTTCCAAACTAACAAACTGGGCGGCCACGACAAATCCGCTTAGCCCGACTATGACAGCATCGCGTGTAGCCTGTAAACTCGACGCGGTTGGTGCCCAGCGATAAAGTCGCCAACCGGTTGCTATGTAATAAGTAACGATGGCAAGTAATCCCGGAATGCCTAACTCGGCTCCAGTTTGTAACCACAGAGAATGGGCCTCCTTGCCGGGCGGCCAGCCATAGTCCACAGCAATCCTCGGCCAGTTGTCAGGACCAACCCCACACCAGGGGAACCTAAGCATCACATCTAAGCAATCTTCCCATAATTCTAATCGGCTTCGTGCTGCGGGATCTAACTCCTGTGGGGGCACAAATATTGTCATGAAGCGTTCCCACACCTCGGGGCCGCACAATACTATAGCCACTATCGTAACCAACACTAGCACGATCCATTTTTTCCAATCACCCTTCATCACCAGAAACGCAGTCGCTACAGATACTAGTAATGCTATCATACCACCCCGGGAGAAAGTCAGGAGGATAGCATGTATGATAAGCAGTCCGCAGGCAGTCAGCATTACACGGAGCCATAGTGAGCTGCAGTAATAAGCTGCGATGAACGCCGGCAGGCAGCAAGTTACCAACGAGACAGCGACACTGTTGTTATCCAGCCCGGCGAATCCTTCTAACCTGATTCGATTATACCCCTCCAAGAGATAGGACACATTCATTTCCCATGCAACGTAACCTTGGGCCAATATCATAGCCCACAGAAGGCCCAGGACTTTCTTTTCCGAATCCAATAAAGTGATGCCAATCACGCATGGCAGAATGACTTTGGCTAATTGAAGGAGTTGATCAGGTGGTGATTCGAACTTATGGGGGGAATAATCCGAATATAGACTAGTCGAAGGAGGTGGCAGGGAGGTATCCGTACTATTGCACCAAGAGATCCAGCCCCACCCCCAAAACCATAACAGAGCTAACACGGGCATCCAAGCATACCGAAGGCGCCAATCGGCAAAACCATGAAGCACCCAACCTAAGGCTAATCCACAGAACACGAGCGAACTGAGACGGGTCCCAGCCAGTGACCAGAACCACATTTCTGCCGGCTTTACCACGGCAAAAACAACATAGATAAGAAGGGCGATATAAGGATAAACAATGCCTAATGTTACTGCCAGAGTACAGGCCGTATAGGATGCGACTAAGCCAATCATGGGAGACACCTATACATGGTCTGCCAGATTTCGTTCCAGTCGAATAAACAGCCAAAGACCGCCCAGACACCACAGCAAGCTGCCGGTTATTGCGATCAACCACGTTTCTACACGCATGGGAGCATCAATAACCAGCGCCTGACCTGCAGACACCCAGCAATCCAAAGGATTGATAATTCCGATCAGGTCAAGAGCTGCTGATCTGGACGAATAAGGGAGATAAATGGCAGGTGTGCTCAAGAACCACACTTGCATGAGATAGGGAGCAACATGTTTGATGTCGCGAAAACGTGCTGCGAGTCCGCCAGCAACCAAGGCGGGTCCCAAAACGAAGATCACCGTTCCTAGATAGCATAACGCCAATAGACCTAACTTCAGATGCCAAGTATGAAACACGGCCAAGACACCTCCCAAGAGCAGGGACATCACCCCAAGATCCAGCAAATGAGCCAGGGCCGGTGCGATGGCCAATAACGCTCGAGGAAAATAAACCTTGCTAATCAAATGCCCACTTGAGCTCAGTTGGTGAATCGCCAGCAATATGGTATTGGCCCCGTAGAGCCATAATGTTGTTCCCAGGAGAACCTGGAGGAGGAAGGTTTCACTGCGACCTTCATTACTTAGTCGTCCACCTATAAACCACCAGAGAATACAGGTTTGCAGGGCTGGTTGGATAAGTATCCAGCCCAGTCCCAACACCGTTCGTCGGTACTTGATAAGCACATCGCGCCAAACCAGAAACAGGAGTAATTCTCTATATCTGAGCATCTCACGCAAATAACGGCGCAACGACATAGTTGTCTGTGCTTCGATAATCACAGGGGCAGCGCATTGTCCCGAATGGCGAAACATCCGTCCCACATCGTCGTTGCTATATAATTCCTGATGAGTTACCTTGCCCATACTGTCGCATTCGACGGGGATAATCTTAGGCATGACTTATCGAGTGAGACTGTGTTTGGCTGGATGTGATCACTTTAATCAGTTCGTCCAACTGATTAGTCCACACATATCTCTCAACCACAAACATCCGAGCCCGACCAGCAATTTCCTCAGCTTGTTCGGGACAATGCTGCATCTCACCTATAATTCTAACCCAATCTTCTGATTGCTCAGCCAACAAGTAATGAACGCCGGGAATTCCACCTACGACATCTGACAGGAACGGAGGAATTATACAGAGACGTCCCATAGCCATAGCCTCGAGCACCTTATTCGGAATGCCAAAAGCAAGCCGCAGAGGAAACACTGCAATGCCACATCGCTGAACTATGGGTCGGATGTCCGCCACATCATGATGCAGCTGTACTCGAGGGAGCCTGCTAAGTTTGCGGATGCGTGCATTAGGTCTTCGTCCGACAATGTGAAAGATCCCCTGCGGAATTACCTCCAGCACTCTGGGCCAAACCTGGTCCATGAACCAGCAAAGCGCATCAACATTGGGCCAATAATCCAGCGCCCCGACAAATACGAGATCGGAAAGGTGTCGGCTCGCCGGAACCTGAGGAACAAAATAGGTACTATCCACGCCGTTTCCAACAGCCCGGCATAGAGATTTTCCGCGAGGAAGAAGACTCAGCTCTCTCTGGGTAGTCACGAAAACCGCATCAGCACGATTTACTATCTCCGTTTCCAGGGCACTAATCAATTTACTCTCACGTCGGTAGAGCGGCCTAAGCCAAAAGGCATTCTCGGCATATGCTTGCCATTTGCGACTATCCACGTCCATCATATCTACCAGAATCTTCACGTTATTTCCCAGCTGGGGAATTATTCCGAACAGGCCCGTGTTGGAAACGATAATGAAATCATACTTGTTGTTCATCAAACAGTCGCGCACACACGTTCTGGTTGGGTAACCGCACATGGCGGATTCGGTAAGCGAGCGTCCCGTAAGCAGTCCAAAGCACATGCGTAAATACTTGCGGAATCTGCCCAGAGGGAGGATTCGAATACTCCTTGTGAACTGACTCAGAAAATCCTGGGCTTTGGGATGAACGGGTTCGTCGGCCAGGCTCACCAAGTCCACTTCGGCATATTCACACAGGGCCTGTAATATATGAGCGCAGCGAATCCGCTCACCTTTGTCCAAGGGGTAAGGAACGCGGTGTGTGACATAAAGAATATCAATCATAAACCTGCTCAGATTTATCCTGCTTTGTTGATGGCGTGGATGTAATTGCGATGTGCCGAGAACCTGTCATGAATTATCCTTACACGACTTGCTATGCAAATAAGTCACAGAGCTGACCGGGTGATTAGCACGTTTGATACTAATCCTCTCTGATGGGCAAAGGCCGGAGCTCGCTGGGGGTTGTTTCTGAGTAACAGTGTCCCAGCGCGGCAATCCTAGAATTCTAAGTGTTATTGATGCTGGGATCCCCACGATCCGCAGCGCCGTGGCTAACAAAATACGGAGATCTAAGCCGAAACTGCGCTGGCTCACATAATAAAGGTCGCAAGCTAACTTTTTCTGAACCGAGTACAAATCAGTATCCGGCGGCAGCTGAATCTGCGCCAAGCCGGTGATCCCCGGCTTGACATAGAGGCGCTTGGTATAATCGGGCAGATACTCGCAAAGTATAGTGGTAAACTCCGGACGCTCCGGTCTGGGGCCTACCAGGGCCATGTCTCCCTGCAGCACGTTTATAAGTTGCGGGATTTCGTCCAGGTGGGTGGCGCGGAGAAATCTGCCGAGCGGTGTAACCCGGGGATCGCCTGGACATGACCATCGCGGACCGCTGCTCAGCTCGCAGTTGTGATACATGGTGCGAAGTTTGTACAAGGTAAAGAGTCGGCCGTGTTTACCCACCCGGACTTGTTTGAAGATGGCCGGACCGGGTGAGGTTAGTCGGATTAGCACCATAAGCACAACCAGCATGGGCGACACGACGACCATTATGACTAAGGCCAGAAGTTGCTCCAGAGATTCGAGCAACTCCTGTAAATGATTTCTGGCGATCATGGTTCTTGCCTTAGAAGCGGAAGTGTGGGCTGAACTATCAGCAAGAGCTGAAACCATCTTGTCTAAGTGGGCTGATGGCTATTGGTGGATTGGATAAGCTGAGGATGATCGCTGGCGTAGGAGTAATAGGTTCCATAATAATAGTCATATTGGCGTGGGGAGATTCCGTTGACAACGATTCCCAAAATGCGGGCTCCGATGGAAACAAGTCTTTGGTAAGCAACCTGGGTCCTGGGAAGTGTGCTTACTTTATACATGGCTGACAGGAGTACTGCATCCGTTCCGCGAACAATACTTAGTGGGTCAGCTACCAATAGGACGGGTGAGGAATCAAGGAGGATTACCTCATAGGAGGCTCGCCACTCTTCCAGCAGTCGGTGAAAATAGTCCCGACCTAACAAAGGAATACTCATTTGAGGAAGGCCACCTGCAGGAAGGAAGTCGAAATTGGGCAACACATCCGTTTGGACAGCGTTACGCCAATCCCCTTGTCCCTGAAGGATCTCTGACAAGCCCGGTGATTGAACGGCTTGCAGAAGCTTATGCGCGCGGGGACGGCGCAAGTCGGTGTCCACTAATAAGACATGGCGACCAGCGCGCGCGATAGAAGCGGCCAGATAACAACTTAGAGAGGTTTTTCCTTCCCCCTGGACAGCACTACTGATCATAATCACTTGTGAGCATTCGTGCTGCAATAGATAGAGTAATAAGGTGCGAAGAGCGTCCACCGATTCCATGAACCGCAATACGTCCAGAGTTTGGGATGAACCGGATTCCCGGATGGGGAAGGTCAGGTGGAGCGGATGCTGAATGCGGGGCAGGGAAGTGATTATAGGCGCATGAATCCTGCCGACTAATTCCTCGGGTCCATGAATGGGCTGGACGCGCCATTCCCAGATAACCAATACTGCCAGCCAAATACCAAGAGCAGCGGAGATTGCCAGGATCATATATAACCATCGTTTCTTGCTTTCATAAGCTGGCAGAACGACAGTGTCCTCAAACAGGCGCACCCGCGTTGGTGCTTCGCTTAGCATTTCTAACTGGTCCTTTCGGGCCAGGAGTCGCTTGGAGACCTGTTGATCGGCTTCGATCTCCTCCTTGAGCCATTGCAGGTCGAGGTGGCTGCGTTTCAAAGTAGCTACGAGTTTCTCCAAATTCTCGGTTTCTTCCTGCAGATAGTTTTCCAGGCGAATCAGCTGCACACGCTTATCTTGGAGTTCGTTCAGACGCTGCTGCGCAGAGACGATGAATTCCTGAACCAGTTGGAGCTGAAGGCTTGGCCGGAGTCGCCGAGCTAATTCCTCTAATTGAATGCGGGCTTCGAGCAGGGCGTCATACTTCGTCTTGAGGAGGGCTTCCCGACGCGCCTCCGGCAATTGGGGCGATAGTAAAGCCCGAGCCGCCTCTAATTCGGCCTCCAGCCGTTGCAAGGTGCGTTTTTTCTCTGCGTACTGCGGCTCCTCTTGAAGTTTCAGATCTACCTGGGCAGCAGGCACGATGTTATCCAGGAGCTTAGGTTTCGCTAAGCGAAGGTACCACGCGGCATGGTCGCCAACGTTGACAACCATTCTGGCGAGACTAAGCTTTGGTTGCAAGGCATCCAGTTCCCCCTGGAGCTGGCGCAGGGAATGACGCTGTAATGCTAACTCCCGGCGAGTGCGGTCCAGCTGCTCTAAGTATCCCCGAAGGAAAACTTCCAGGGTTTGTATCCGGCCCGAGCCTGCCGCCTGTTCTAATTCCCTCAAGCGAGTTTGCTTCGCCTTGATTTTTTCCTCATAACGGGCGATCAAATCCCTGGTACGTTCCAGCTCCGCGCGTACTTGGGCGTGTTCTTTATGGGCAACTTCTACTAAGTATGTCTGCACAATTGCGCGAAGTATCGTCTGAAGCGAATCCGCGTCCTGGCCGGTTAACGTCACCCGCATAATTTCTGGTGAGATAGAAAAATCTGCAGTCAACTGGGACTCGATATAGGCCACGGGATCCCACCGCCGTTTCAGGATTTCAAGTTGCTGCACTTCGGCCCTACTAAGTGCCGACTGTAAGACGGTTCTGCTACGAATCAGAGCCGTGTGTGTTTTGTGCAGGGTGGTAAGGTTAGCCAGATAGTATTGTTGAGAAGGAGATTCTGCCAAACCGGACGGCGCTAAGTCGAATTGCAGCAAGGCCCGCGCGGTGAATTTGTCTGGAGGCATCAGATATCTGACTATCCATATCGCAGAAACGGTCAGTGCGCAGGCTCCGACTAAGGCAATAAGCCAACGTTTACGCACCGCGCGAAACACAGTTGCCAGTATGATGAAACAGGGATTTTGCTGGATCATCGCAACAAACTGATTAGAGGCGGTAAGCGAAACTGGGGTTGGAATCTCAGAAGCGGGTGGTGTGGATGCCGCAATAGAAGCGGTAGAGCCAGGCGGAGGGGAGTTATTAGCGACCGCCGGTAATGCAGCGGAGTTATTATCTGTCATCAAAGCCCTGCTGTGAGAAGTCATGCTTCTGAGTCAGAGGAGAACAAGGATCAAGGCGGACTCCGTCCCTTTCGGTTGCTTGCATCTTCCTGAAAGACTAAGCCACCGTAGATGGGAGAAAAGTCCAGGTCTTACCGACCTGGGATAATGTTTCACGGAGCTATGGAAGCAGTTCAGGAAAGGCTTACCATCCAGGGTTCTAATTCCAGACAAACGGCTCGCTGAAGCATACGCACCTCAACCATCAACCTGAGGGGAGACCGCCACGACACCACTTTTCCAGTCAAGCCCAGCAACGGTCCTGCGCTAACGCGGATGGGCACCCCCGGTTTCAGGGATGGCTCGGGATAGAAGGGCAGCTCCGATTGCTGAAGCGCGTTGATCTGCGATAGATCTTCATGAAGCTCGCCCTGGTCGGGAACATCTAACTCCCTAATAATAGAGTTCGTTTTCAGTGCGGCTAATCGGGCGTTGCTCGAGCCATAGACGAAAATATAGCTTGGAAACAAAACATGCCAGGCCGCCACGGTTCGTCCCCGTATTCGTGAACACTTCTTATAAACGGGCAGGAAATAAGAGAAATGATAAGCCCGCAAATGCCGAGCAATTGCTTTCTCACATCGGGGACGTGTATAGAATACCCACCAACGCTCTTCAGACCCAGGAACAATTCTCTCAAAAAGATCGGCGGGATAACAGGCAGGTTCCTTAGCGAGTATAGGCATGTCAGGTTTTCCTGGTGAAGCCCAGCCTTTGCAGCAGCATCAGGAGCAATCCACATACCACAACGGGTAATAACGATGAGTTGGCCAGCAATTTATTCTCGTGGCAGGAATTGTTTGAAGGTGCAGGAAGCAAACGTGTCCGTCAGATAACATCCACAGTTCGGATGCTAGAGGCGATAGATTGGCAGGTGAAGATTGTTAGTGATGCGAAAAGCCGCTGTAAACAGTCAGGAACAATGAAATGGCTGCATGTTAGCAGTAGATTAACAAAACCCCACCAGGCGTATCTTGAGAAAATCTGAGGCAGCCAATAAGAATTTATTTGGCAGAGAAAACCGCAGCCCGGATATCAGCTATTTCAAAGGCTTACGCAGTAGCGGACCGGGAAACCGATTATCGAAACAATAGGGGCCAGCGGGCTTGTCCAAACTGTGCCAGACGCGCACATATTCAAGCAACCGATGCAGTTTTTCGGCATCGGAGATAGAACTGGCGGTATCTAGAGTCTCCCAAAGAACCTGGCTGCCATTCTCAATATAGAGTTGAATTTCCTTAGCCACGGGATGGTCGTTTATCGCAAGGTAGCTCAGATGCAGTCGTTGGCGATAGGGAGCGAGGAAGAGAGCCAGACGCACTGCCCGAACCAGACTGCTGGGGAGAGGTTGGAGCGCTTGAGGCGGCGGGAAGGATGTTCCCGCAACCCGCACGGGAAGGAAATCCGAACGATCTGCAGAGAAAGTGGACGAAATCGGCGTGAGCCAGAGGGCATTTTCCCCAGCCAGCCAAGCAGTCGGCCCGTTTTGAGACTCATAGGACATCAAAAACACAGGCACAGCCTTAGTCCATTGGATCAGGAGGTGGGGCCGAGGGGAGTCTTGCAAATCTATATGAATAATCCATGGGCAAGATTGCAAGGCTTGTCGTAACGTGGCCAGGTATTGGGACAGAAGCGGAGCTTGCAGATCGTCCGGCGGCTGATCAGGTAACCCTGCCTGATGAAGCAAGTTGACTAGCCAGTTGTTCGGAACCCATGATGGGGGAGGTGGCGAAATCAGATCGTGCCAACGAATGGCCACAGGGTTAGAAGCCTGAGCAGGTTTGTGTTGGGCTTGAAAATAGAGCGCCTGCCAGGATAGCAAGGATATGCCGACAAAGATGGTCGCGGCAATGAGCCAGCGGAGCAAAGCCATAGTGTCAGCCCGAATTTACCAAACACTAGGCTCCAAGCGCAGGGTATGGCCGGTATGTTCGTAAACGCGATGGCGGAGTTGCTCAATGAAAAGAAGGACTTCGCGAGCAGTGGCTCCGGGCTGCACGACGACGAAGTTGGGATCGCGTTCGCTGACGGCTACGTTGCCGGCACGGTAATGACGTATGCCCGCTTGCTCAAACAGTTGTTCCAGACTCAAACCGCGAGGCTCCTGAAACATTCTGGCGGTCCGCTGAAAGAAAAACGGTTGCCGACCGTGGCGGGAAATCCAGGCGCGACGCAGTCGGCGCAGGATACTTTCGGCATCATCCGCCTCGAGCATAAATTCAACGGCGAGAACGACTGGAGGCAGATGCTCAGCGAGCAGAGCATCCCAATCATCCCGTGATACAGAACAACGCTGGCCCTGGTGGTCATAAAATTCGATGCGATCTACCCCATTCATAAACGTGCTGCCTGGGGAACCCAGACTACAGAATAAGGCTCCGCCCACGGTACCGGGTGTGCCAATCAGCGACTCCAAACCGGCCAAACAGTGGCGGCAAACTTCGGCGATCAGTTGCGTCAGCGAAACTGCCGCTCCAGCGCGTACTCGGTGGCCGTCAATAGTAACGAATTGAAAAGCCGGCGCGCTAAGTCGGCATACCACTCCGCCCACGCCCTCGTCGCGAATCAGAACGTTGGTACCAGCCGCCAATACGCGTAACGGCATCTTCTCTTCGTAACAGCAAGCTATCAGCTGACCTAATTCCTCTTCACTGCGTGGCTCGGCAAAAAACTGAGCACGTCCTCCCACCTGCAGGGCCGTGTAGGGCGCCAGCGGTTCCTGAGCCTTCAGGATTTCGGCAAATAGTTCGGTCAGTGCCATGAGCGCAGGCCCGGAATACATCCGAAAAAACTTCGCGCCGATTGTATGCTGCGCCGAGGTACTTGTCAATTGGCTCTGGTAACCTGCTGGCGCACCTGAAGATGGCCAAGCGTCTTCGACGCACATGCCTGAAGCGCAAGGAAACGGGAGTCGTGAGCGCCATGGGCCTCAAGCGAACTCGACAGAAAAGCTACGGCATCCACGACTAACGCGAGCGCGAAAGCCCAGGAGGATGTTGGTGGCGCCAGGAAGAGCGTCAGTGAATATCTGGCTCGTAAATGCGATAAGAAATCTTCCCAGGCTCGTCCAAAAAAGCGACGGTGTGTCGCCGCGAGGTCGTGGCCGGGTGCCAGATAATGGACGTGATTCAGGGCCGTTGTTTGAATCGTGCAGTCACCAGGCAGCCCGGCCAGCCAGTCTGTGAAACCCGGGGTCGGGGCACGACCGAGACTGCGATGCAGTCCCAGACTGGCTGACACCTCGACCAGCAGAAGCGGATTAGCATATTGGGTCAGGCAATAAGTGAGTTTGAGGATGGGCTCGGCCGCTGAAGTTTCGGGTAAGGCACAAGCCAGGAGTATTTGCCGCGCTTGCGCACGCGTTACATGCTCCCAGAATATCTGAACTTCCGGCTGCCAAGCTTTGGCGCGCTCCACTAAGGAACAAACCGGACTGTCGTAGATTTCGCCATCAAGTGAGCCAGCGTCTTGGCTCGCCTGAAAACGAAGCTGCGTTCCTGGCTCGGCAGCGAGCTGATGCGCCGACGCTTCGGCTCGTGAGTCATATGGCTCCGGAATTTCGACGAACGGAATCGGAGCTTCATCAGCACGGATTTCGACTGCATCTGTCGGCTGCTCTGCTGAGTACTCGGAGGACAATAATAATTTTGGCTCACTGTCGGAAAGTTGCCCCGTGGGGGAACTGCTCGGGCAATCCCGTTTCCAAGAGTGGATCAAGCGGCTCATGTGTGCCAAGCTCCGCGGGTTGGATGAAGGAATAGTCCGAGGTGTCATGCAGCGGATGAGTTCGCGTATGGGGGAGAAGCGCTGTCCTCCGCGCCTGTCAGACCGAGTTCCTGGAGTGCGGTCTGGACAACTGATGGCGGCACCTGCCTGATCTGGTGCGCGTATGCCAGATGTAAGGCGCGAAGAGTTGCCTGATGCAACAGACGAACCAAGCCATGTGTGTGCTCGATCAAGAGCTCCAAAGCACGAGGTTCCATAATGTGCCGGCAGGAGCCGCCTGCTGATGTCAAGGCTTGTTCCACATGTTGGCGTGCCTGCTCGGCGGTGAGCGGCTCGAGCCAGACGCAGTAACCGATACTATCCGCTAGCTCGCTGAGCGAATGCTCACTGAGTCGCTCGAGTAACTGGGGTTTAGCACTGAGAATGACTTGCACGGCAGGCGAACCACCTATGTCGAGTTCGATAAGGCACCGCCATTCCCGCAGAACCGGATCGGGCCAGGAATGAACATCCTCGGCGAAGATGAGCGTTGGCCGCGTGCTGGTGGATTGACTCAAAAGCCATTCGACGACGCGCAGTCGGCAAGTAGTTTCCCAAACAGGGTTAGGAGTAACTTCAACCGGATACCACGGCAGATTGGCATCGAAGAGGATGGCCTGATATAGCGAGGCGGGGTCTTTTGGTGTGCCCGGGGGTAACCAGATTACGTTGCGTTCGGCCTGCATCGTGTGAGCGAACCGAGCTAATAACGTCGTTTTGCCCACGCCGCTCTC
This sequence comes from Gemmatales bacterium, assembly GCA_025056555.1. Classification (GTDB taxonomy): domain Bacteria; phylum Planctomycetota; class Planctomycetia; order Gemmatales; family HRBIN36; genus HRBIN36. The sequence continues at coordinate 14,686 of JANWVZ010000040.1, forward strand.
GCCGACGAGCAAGACGATACGATGGCCTTCCTGCAAGCGCTCAAGTAACTCCTGCATGGCCACTTGTTGAGTGGGTAAGAGTGGCCTATGGGCATCGAAGACCGGGGTAAAGGGAGGGTGTTGCAGGCCAAAAAAGCTATACCACATGGTCTGGCTTCCGTATTCGGAGGTTCTTTTGCAACGGCGTTTCTTTTCAGGCCATCGAGCGTCGGCCCCTGGTCGCTTTATTCGCACCTGCGAGCCACTAGAAAATAATGAACACGACTGGGAAAGCTGCAACGAATGTAGCAGCTGAAATGGCCCAGTGTGCAGCAAAGACAGGAAAATGTCAGTGTTAGTGACAGGCACTCCCAGCTCAGTAGCTAAGTCGCCCTAGTGAAACCACGCAGGTAACTACACGACCATGACGGCACGACTTTTGGATGGAAAACGCTTGGCCGAGCAGATTCGTGAAGAAATCCGTCAACAGGTGGAAAGGTTTTATCAGACCACGGGGCAGCGTCCGGGATTGGCTGCCGTATTGGTCGGGGACAACCCCGCGAGCCAGATTTATGTTCGTAATAAGCGTCGAGCCTGCGAACAGGTCGGGATGGTCAGTTGGTTACATCACTTGCCGGGCGAAACTACCGAGGCGCAATTGTTGGCTCTGGTGCGTCAACTCAACGACGACCCAGTAGTTCACGGGATTCTCGTCCAGTTACCTCTGCCGAGGCACATACGTGAGGAGAAGATCTTGGAAGCAGTGGCCCCGAATAAAGACATAGACGGATTTGGGCCGGAAAATTTAGGTCGTCTGGCTGCGGGCCGGCCACGCTTCGTGCCGTGTACGCCCTTAGGTGTGCAGGTGCTCTTACGTCGTCATGATATAGCCATCGCCGGCCGCCACGTGGTGATCCTGGGCCGAAGTACCATTGTGGGCAAACCGCTGGCACTATTGTTGTTGCACAAAGGTCCTGATGCGGATGCTACCGTTACGGTGTGCCATAGCCGAACGCAGAACCTCGCGGCGATGACTCGCCAAGCCGACATTCTGGTAGCTGCGATGGGCCAACCGCGCTTTGTGCGCGCTGACATGATCAAGCCGGGAGCGGTGATCGTAGATGTGGGTATCAATCGTTTGCCCGACGGCACCCTTGTGGGTGATGTGGACCATGCGGCGGTCGCGGGAATCGCATCAGCTATCACCCCGGTACCCGGCGGAGTCGGCCCGATGACCGTGGCGATGCTTTTACACAACACCCTGCGCGCCGCCCAATTGCAAGCGGGCCTGCTTAGCGCTCCGGAGTAAGTCGTCGGCGGAGTTCATCAGCGACGGCACGGATAGGCAGACGGATTTGCTGACAGTCGTCGCGAGTGCGGAGCGTGACCGTGTCGTCCTGCATCGTTTGGCTGTCTATGGTGATGCAAAAGGGTGTGCCCGCCTCGTCCTGACGCCGATAGCGCCGACCGATGGCCCCCTTGTCGTCATAAAACACGACGAATTCTCGTTTCAGTTCTCGATACAAGGCGTAGGCTTTTTCCGGCATACCATCGCGGTTGACCAAGGGAAAAACCGCGGCTTTGATCGGTGCCAGGCGTGGATGAAAGCGCAGGACGGTGCGCGGTTCGCCGCTGACTGTATCTTCCGCATACGCCTCGCAAATGGCCGCTAATGCAAAGCGATCCACTCCCGCCGATGGTTCGATAACGTGGGGCAAGAATTGATACTGGGCGACCTGCTCGGGCGGTGGATTCGTCTTGAGCCAATCCCGAAACGAAGTGAAGCCAAGCTGGTGCTTATCGCGCTCCCAGGCGTCCTCATCGAAATACGTGAGGTCTTTGCCGCTGTAAAGTTGGTGCTGACGCAGGTCGTAATCGCCGCGATGGGCCACGCCTTCCAGTTCTTGCGGCTCATCAGCGAAGGGAAAGAGGTATTCGATATCTGTCGTGCCACACGAATAGTGGGCCAATTCCTCCGGCCCTTGCTCACGCGGGCGCAAACGTTCCGAACGAATGCCCAGTTGCATATACCAGCGGATACGCACGTCGCGCCAGTAGCGGTACCATTTGGCCGACTCGTGCGGATGACAGAAAAACTCAATTTCCATTTGCTCGAACTCCCGACTGCGGAAGGTGAAATGCCGCGGGTTGATCTCGTTGCGGAAAGCCTTACCGATCTGCGCGATACCGAAGGGTAACTTCACGCGGGTGGTTCCCAGGACATTGACGAAATTGACGAAAATTCCTTGGGCAGTTTCCGGTCGCAAATAGGCCACGGCACTGTCATCCTCCGCGGCCCCGACGAACGTGCGGAACATGAGATTGAATTTCCGCGGCTCGGTCAGCTCTCCCGTGCACCCCGGTTCAGGACACGGCCGCGACCAATGCGGCGGAGCCTGTTGCACGGTAACGATAGTTAGGACCGTCAGGCCGCGGGATAGCTTTTGCTTCTTCACCAGACGGGCGTATTCCTCATCGAAAAGCTTACGGGCTTCCTGGGGATCATCGCTTTGATAGGCCAGCACTACGGTCGGCTTGGGCATGGCCCCTGGAGGTGCGGATTGGTACGATGCTGCTTCCCGTTCAGGCACGAGTGCGACGAGATACACCTTGTCGGCACGATAGCGGCGTTTACACGTGTGACATTCCGTCATCCAGTCCACAAACCCCGCGACATGGCCGCTCGCTTCCCAGACTTTCGGATTCATGATGATCGCACAATCCAAACCGACCATCTGCAACTCTTCGCCATCTGGCCCCGGAGGCGGATCGAGCACCATATCGCGCCACCAAGCTTCCTTGATGTTGCGTTTCAGTTCCACGCCCAGCGGACCGTAATCCCAAAACCCGTTCAGCCCGCCATAGATTTCGCTCGACGGATAAATGAACCCACGCCGCTTGCATAAGGCCACGATTTTTTCCATATCCATAAGACGCCCTCATTCGTCCAGAGGTCGAAGTATTAAACCATACAGCTTGAATCCGAGCCTAGGCAAGCCGTACCAGACTATCCGAGAGCAGCTGTCGCGGAAACTCTTCGCCTTTGCGTCTTCGCGAGTGTCCTCCGGTCGCTCGCGGGCGAAGGCCAGGGCATTGGGCTGAATGGCCTTCCAAGAAATGGGGTATGACAACACGCCCTGTGGGACGAGCGCATCGCTAAGTTCAGTCTCTCTTAATCCATAGGCTTTCCTTCGGTCGGATTATATACACTTGCCATCGCCGTGCGGCGATGCAGGTAGTAACGGTCAGGGCTAGTATACATCGCTGCCTGTGCAACACAACCGGAGCGTGTGAAGAGGCGAGGCAACTGAGCTATTGCAAAAATAGCAGTTCCCGAGTTTCATCATAAGCAAATAAGTTACCATAACGGGCCCAATTCACGAATGTTCGAAAGGTCGTTTCATAGTCTTCTTCTGGTAAGCGGAAGATGATCGTTTCGAGCACGAAGTCGCGTTCTAAAGCATGCTCAGGGTGACGTTGCAAAATGTCGTAAATTTCGTGAAACAATTTGAGCTTGAGGAGTTGTTCGCTCCAAATACTTTTGCGCAGTTCGGTATCGGCACGCAAAAATTGCCGTCCCAACGGTTCGAGACACACCATACGTTTTGGTGTATCCACGAAACCGAGCAGTTCGGCAGCGGCGACAATGCGAATGACTTGGTCGAAATGTCGCCCAGTCGTATAGGCTATTCGAAAAAGGTCCTCGGAACCGCCGTGAGAGTCCAAGTATTCCAGCAGACCAATGATCTCGCTTGCGCCGGCTTGGGGAAGCGGTTCTACGCTCCAGGGCGAGCGACCTGGTGAAGTTGCGGGCAAATCCGGTAACTCGCTGCCGGTGATGAGGTCGTGCAATCGCTCGACCATGTCCAGGAAGGCAGCGGCATGATAACTCCTTGGTCGAGGCAAAGGATTGGCGATCTCCGTGCGAATCCGCCCGGGCTGAGCACTCAGAATGACGATGCGGTCAGCCAGGTATACCACTTCGCTGATATTGTGGCTGGCCAGGACAATCGAGCTGGGATAGCGGTCTGCGGCAGACCACAGCCGCACCACCTCCGCCCGCAAACTTTCGGCGGTGAGGGCATCGACCTGACTAAATGGTTCATCCATGACGAGTATTTCCGGTTCCAGGGCTAAAGCACGGGCAATACCGACACGTTGTTTCATACCTCCCGAGAGTTCACGGGGATAAGCTTCCTCGAAGCCACTGAGGCCCACGAGGCGTATCACCTGTTGGGCACGAGCTTCCACCGCCGAGGCAGAATAACCCGCTGCTTGAAGTACCACCCGAACATTGTCTAACACAGTAAACCACGGAAACAGTGCAAAAGTTTGGAAGACCATGGCCGTGCCCGGGTTGACGTCTTCGAACGGTTGCCCGTGGTAGAGCACATCTCCTGAACTGGGCTTAACCAGACCGCATAGAATACGCAACAGTGTAGATTTGCCGCTCCCGGAGGGTCCCACCAAGGCCACGATCTCGTGAGGAAAAATAGCCAAGTTGATGTCTTCGAGCACCTTCAGCGGCCTACCATTGGGCAAGGTAAAACTGTGCGATACGTTTCGCGCTTCGCATAGGGGCTCCACGGGGCGAGGCGCTGACGTTGCACTCATGGGCCATTTCCCATTATTGGCTAAGAGAATATTTCGATTCAGCCAAGCGGGCTAAGCGCCGCCAGAGGAAGCGATTCCAAAGCACCACCACACTGGCCATCAAGACCACACTGGCCGCCAAGCGAGCGAACTGTGCTTGCTCCGCAGAGGAGCTGATTTCTGCCCCAAGACCTGTAGCAGCCAGCACTTCACCCCGGAAGGTGACATACTCGGCCACAATGCTGGTATTCCAGGCTCCCCCGGCCGCGGTCACCCAGCCCGTAACCAGATATGGCAAAATCGCAGGCCAATACACGAGGCGAAAACGTGTCCACAGTCCCATACGATAACTGCGCGCTACTTCCGATAAATTCTCTGGGATCGCTAAAGCTCCAGCGATGACATTGAAAAGAATGTACCATTGACTGCCGAGTAACATCAATAGGATGCTGCCCCATTCCAAGGATACACCAGCCCAGCGAAACAGAGCCAAAACTAGCGGGAACAACATTGGTGCTGGAAAAGAGGCCGCCAGCTGGACTAAAGGTTGTAGCCAGCTAACTAGTCTGCGGGAAAGGCCAATCGCTAAACCCGCGGGCAAAGTCCACAAGGTTGCCAATACCACAGTGGCAAGCACACGTCCTAAGGTGAGTACTGCTGCGCTGAGCAAAAACAGCCAGGTATCCCAAGATATATCGGCTATCAGCATCCCGAGATGCCAAGCTGTGTACGCGAATAGGCTGACCAGCCCCACCAAGGCCAGACGCGACAACGCCCAAACTGACCGCTTGAAGGCCTTAGAAAATCCAACCGAAACAAGCACGGAACGACATTTGTCCACTCGCCAACTCCACAACCTCCTGACGCTCCACATCAAAGTCCGTAGCAAACGCGAATGCCGCAACCACTCCAGGAACCAGGACGAAACCCTCAGGCTAGAGCCACCTTCTTGCACGCGATATTTCTGGGCCCAAACCATGATTGGCCGCCATATGAGCTGATCAAGTCCAACGATCATAAGGGCCATCGCCAGCATGGCCCAGCTCATGGCGGTGAAGTCGGCTCGTTCCACGGCTACACTCATGCACGAGCCTAAACCCGGCAGGCGGAAATCTTTTTCTCCTAACCGGTACGATTCATTGATCATCAGGAAGAACCAGCCACCCGCCATGCTCATCATGGAATTCCAAACCAACCCGAGCGTCGCAAATGGTAACTCAACATACCGATAACGAGCCCACCAACCCATGCGGAAGGCTGTGGCCGCTTCCTGCAAGTCGTTGGGCAAACACTTCAACGAGTAATAGTAACTAAAGGTCATGTTCCACACCTGCCCGGTAAAAATCATGAGGACTGCGGCCAACTCCAGGCCTACGTTGCTTTCGGGAAATGCTGCCGATAGCCCCAGGATTAATCCTGGCAAAAACGAGAGAACCGGGATACTCTGCAGGATATCCAGCAGTGGGATGAGTACCATCTCCGCCCACCGATCTTTGGCCGCCCAGTAACCCACCAACAGCGTGAATAGCAAAGAAAGCCCGTAGGCCAACAAGCCCCGCATCAACGAAAACAACGTATAGCGAAGCAACGCCCAGAGCGTAAATTCAAGCTCAGCTACCGGGCGATACTTAAATAACCACTGTTGGGCGAAGCTCACGACCCCGTATAGTAGTCCCACTAGTGCTAGGACGAGCAGCAAGTCCACTGTCGTGGTCTGCACAACATAGTGCAAGGCTGTTACGAATTTGCCCCGCATACGCTGCCGCGTCTCCATTTTCTGCACGCATCGCAGAACTCTCATATTCTAGGCGCATGCCATGATGATACATTCCTCCAAGAGTATCCAAACCTGCGGTTCCGCAATCAGCCAATTATGAGCCAACTGCCCCTGGCAACAAATGCAGCGAGCGCGCTCTCCAAAAGGTGAAATTAGGCGAGGTTCTTGGGGCTTTTGAGTTAACAATTTCCACGCTGCGAAGCGAACCTCATTGCCAAGTGAGCCAAGGTTGACCTATCCCGCAGCCTAACCGAATATCATTTGACATCAAAATAGGAGTATATTCCTCGGCATCAGGAACTGAACTCGAAGGTCAAACAGACGAATGGTGTGGCGGAGTGGGTGCCCGGCGTTGCCAACGTTTCACGGCACGCTGGGCTAACTGCGGCACCGATTGCAAGAGCACCTGTAAGGTCAAGCCCTGAATCCTGCGCGGCAGCAATACATAATCGTAGCCCGGCGGAATCTGTGGTTTCGACAACCGAAAGGCCTCGCGAAGCAGCCGACGCACTCGATTACGCACATGAGCCTTACCCCACTTGCGGGCCACGGCTAAGCCCACACGCGCCCAAGCCAGCTCGTTCGGCGCAACCAATACCACCAGCCACTCATCCGACGCACTGCACCGCGCCTGAAAAATCCGCGTAAAGTCGGCATCGGCTCGTAAACGTTCCTTCCTGGTTAAGCCGAACTGTTTGGCCATTCTCGTCACACCTGACCAGGCACTTAGGCTTGCATTCGTTCCGATTACCAACGCAGCTCGGCCCGAGGGTTGTAGGGATTCCGCCGAGCAAATTCTTCGAGCAGTTTTCGACTTTCTTCATCCAAACTCTTGGGCAAAACGATCCGCAGCTCGGCATATAAATCGCCGCGCTGATTCGTACCAGGAATGGGCAGGCCGTGACCACGAATGCGTAAACGCTGCCCCGAGGATACTCCCGGTGGCACGGTCACCGTCAACGTTTCGTCCAATCCCGGCACGTCAATCTTGCCGCCGAACACCGCTTCCGGCAAAGAAATGGGCACGGGCACGATCAAGTCGTGACCCTCACGACGTAACAGCGGATGCGGTCGAATTCGCAACTTCAAATATAAGTCGCCCCCGTCAATGCCTTGACCCCGTAAGCGCAAGGTCTGGCCGTCGCTGATACCTGCGGGAATATTTACGCGAACGGTCGTTGGGCCTGTATCGGGTTTCTCCAGACGCAGCTCGATGGCCCCGCCCCGTGCGGCTGTGAGAAAATCAATCTCCAGTTCCTGCTGAACGTCCTGCCCCCCTGGCCAAGCCGGACGACGCACGCGTTCCCGACGACGTTCCCGCCGACCAGGCATCGCGCCAAACAGCATCTCAAACAGGTCTTCGGTATCCAAGCCTTCGCCAAAAATCGTTGCCCCACCCGGCCCCCAACGAAACTCATAACCTCTAGACGGACCTGCACCTGCCTCGGCTCCCGCAGTTTCAAATACCCGACCGTAGCGATCGTACTGGGCCCGTTTTTTCTCGTCGCTCAGAACCTCGTACGCCTCCTGCACCTCACGAAACTTCCTTTCCGCCTCCTTATCCCCAGGATTGCGGTCCGGGTGATACTTCATCGCCAACTTGCGATAGGCACTCTTGATCTCGTCCAGCGTCGCATTTCTCGACACACCCAAAATCTCATAATAATCCCGCGCCATGGTTACTCGCACCACGCCCTTACTAGTTCCACGAGCCTGCTCGGGTACATTCTTACTTATACCTCGTGGCAATTACTCCCTGGCACATGACGGACTGCCTTCCACCGAATCCTTGCCTCTTTTCGTGTTTCTAACTGATTGTAAGGATTATGACTGAAAAAGTTGAATCAGTTCAGAAACAACATTTGTTCCGAACATTAAGTAATTTCGTCCCTCGCCGACCCGAAACCGAATAGCTGCACCCTTGCAACTTGCCGACCCTGAGGCTAAATTATAATGGCCTAAGTGGAACTAACCTGATGCAACTGCGGGGTGGTGACTGGGTGGCCCTCACGGGGAGGGTTTACCCTGCGCTGGGAGTCATCACCCCGTTTTCTTTTCAGCGCCTTGGGCAGTTGGCGTCGCTGTAATCCTAGCCAGTTCCCTCTCAGGGCAACATGCGGACACGCACGGGAATCTCGACCGACGGCTGTTGAGCACAATCGGTGGCCAGCCGAATCGTTCCTGGCGCTACCTGATCTGGCCTCTCCCAACGAACTTTTACCACTTGCATGACTTGGGGACGCTCATATTCCGCTTCGACATGGACTCCGGCAGGCACCGATTGGATTCCGACAATGCGAAACGGCTGTTGCCCGCGCAACACCAGCCAGGAGGCTTCGCCCATCGGGCCCGTATATGGCAGTCTCAATTCCGCAGGAGACACCGTGATTGCGGGTCGAATCCTTGCTTCCAGACAAATGCCCAGTATTGGTGCTCTGGGATCGTTGGTGCGCAGCTGGATCGTCTCAATCCAGTCGCCACTCGGTGCAATTTCGTGCAGCCGGGCAGTGATCCGATAACGCACTTCCCCGAACTGACGAAATGTGGTTTCCCATCGTACCGCAACGAGTTGCCGGGGGGCTTGCACCTCGTCAATACGCCAATCCGCACCGCCCTTTCGGGTGATTTCTATACTTTGCTCGGCCGCACTCCCCGCATCTATCCCAGCAAAACGCAGCTGCCCGGGATGTACCATCACTCCTGCCACAATTTCCGCCTTGATCCATAGGCGTTCCGACCGCCTCGCCGGTGCCCTGTCCATCGTAATTACCACATGTTTCTTGCCCATCAACTTCCGCGTATCCATTTGCACCTCCACAAAACCCGTAGCACCTGGTTCCAACCTTTGCGGATGAGCCTGAGCCTGAACGGAAGAACAACTGGCCTGGATACGCGTGACTTCGATGGCCTCTCTCGTGGGATTACGCCAGCGGAACCGATGAATCAGAATCGCTCCCTGCGGTACCATGCCAAAATCATGTCCCGCCTCCTCGAGCAGCGTTTCCTGGTTTCCGGATAAACCCACCATAACGCAACACAGCTCCAGCATAACACAAGCCAGGCAATACTTCCATAATCTCGGAACCAACCCCGCCAAGAGCGACGCCCAACGATTACTATTGAATGGAGAACCACCCGACGGTCGGACTCGTCCCTCCATCTTTTCTCCTGCTCATACGTCCCCCTGCTAACATCGGCAAAATCAGCACGTCCGCTCCACTCAAAAACGCCACGCGCCCCGACAGTATTCATACTACGGTATTCATGTTGACGCGGAAAGAAACCGCTCGGCGGGTGCGGGTAATAGCAGCGGATTCGGGCAGTTTGCGATCCAACCCTCTGCACAACCATGTACCGCCCGCAGCTTGCAGAGCTTCTGCTACGAGGCAATTTCCGTCCTGATAATGATTCTGACTGGGTCTGCAGGAGTTCACACTGACAAAAAATTCCGCGTCGGTCTTGGTTTCAATTGGGAAGCAGTACACCGGCCGCTTGAGTCGCAGGATCACATTCAAACGGGGCACGCCTCGGTCGAATCCCCATCAATGCTGCAATACCTGAAGCGCCTCAAATCTCCATAACTACTTCGGCTTCCTTCAGTTCTGATGAAGGCACCCTGACTCCGGGCAGGGGGGCTAGGCATGAACGGTGCCGCAGTGAGAAACTTCATCTACGGTCTGCGCCGGGCCTTTCCATTGTGCCGAGGCCCGTGAAGCGTGTTGCGCCGTTAGCGCAATAACTCGGTTACGTCCCAGATCAGGATGGTGCAGTCTTCGCTTCCTGTGGCCAAGTGTTGCCTGTCGCGTGAAAGAGCGATAGCCGACACGGGCAAGCTATGGCCAGCTCGGCGGGAGAGCAGTTTCCCTGTGGCTGCGTCGAGCACGACAATTTGGCCATCCGGCGCTCCTGCGAGGAACACCTCGGTGCCTGGGAGGAAGACGCCTCGGAAGGGGGTCTGGACAATCATTGGTCGGTAGGGGGGACGATAAAAGGCTTGCCCCACGACGGACTTCTCCTTCGCGAAAGGTCGGTAAAAGTACACGGTTTCAAAAGTGCCAGCGGCCAGACGCTGACCATCGAATGACCACGCCAGCGAGCAAACGCTGAAGGTTCGTCGCGGGTCTGCCGGGTCCTGGGAGCTATCCCACACGAGCTCGCCACCGCTGAGTTGGTAAACATGGATTCCCTGAGCGGTGGCAAGGGCGACATATTTGCCGCTGGGGTGGAGGGCGATGTCGAGTATTGTGATGCTGTTAGCGCGGAAGTTTGGAATATCTACTCGGCAACGGG
>JANWVZ010000041.1 GCA_025056555.1 Gemmatales bacterium
AATTTTTGTCCATCCGGACTGATGGCAAGCGACTGAATCGGCGTGCGGTGCACTTGCCACTTGCGGATCAGCTTACCCGCAGCGATTTCGTACATGCTGACGGAACCGTCAGAGCTGCCCAGGGCGATATGCTTACCGTCGGGGAAAATCGCCGAGGCGAACGGCTCGACATTACGAGGTCGCAGCTGGTCTAAGTCGCGAGGACGGCCCAGGCGGGCGCTGGCTCCCGGCGGCAGTGGTTTTTGTTCTATACTACTGGCCAATGGGACGCTAGGCCTGGGTTTATCCGAGTCAGGTTTGCCCGGTGCTCCTACGCCTGGTTTATCTTGGCCGGGCTTATCTAGACCGGGTTTATCTTGAGAGACGCCCGTGTTGGTGTTTTGTTCTTGGGCACTTATCACTGAGTCCACATTGGGCTGGTATTTATTCCACCTGTCCCGTGAAATTGGGAATAAGAATAATTAACGCTAGCAGACCCGCCGGATGCTCACAATTCTCCAGGCTTCCTGCCCTCGAATCGGTTGCTGACACCAGAATCTAAGACAAGCTGCCAAACTCGAAATGGAGGAACCGGATGTCTCAGGCCCACTCAAACACGAATTCGTCCGAGGCCAGCGTCCCGCCGCCGCGAACCTTTAGTGCCGTAGATTGGCTCATCGTCATCATTGCCGCCATGGGATTCGCTTTCGACATCTACGAGCTCCTCATGATGCCGCTCATCGCACGTCCCGCCTTGGCGGAATTGCTCGGTGTTGACCCCTATACCACCTCCGGCAATGCCGCGATCCTCCAGTGGACCGGCTATATCATGTGGGGCAGTGCTCTGTCCGGGGGCGTCTTCGGATTGTTAGGAGGCTATCTGACCGATTTGTTGGGCCGACGCCGCGTGTTAGTCTGGAGCATTTTGCTTTATGCCTTCTCCGCTTGTGCCGCAGGCTTCAGTACCTCGGCGGAGATGTTACTCATCCTGCGCTGCACCACGTTTATCGGCGTTTGTGTGGAATTCGTGGCCGCGGTAGCCTGGCTGGCAGAACTTTTTCCCAACCCGCGGCAACGCGAGGCAGTGCTGGGCTACACGCAGGCGTTTTCCTCCGTAGGCGGGCTGTTAGTAACTGTCGCCTATTATCTCTGCGTCCAGCTCGCACCTTATTTGCCACCCATCTATGGCGAACATGTGCCTTGGCGCTATACCTTGATTTCCGGCGTGATACCTGCACTACCTTTGATCATTGTCCGTCCCTTCCTTCCCGAATCTCCTGCCTGGGAGACGAAACGCCGCTTGGGTCAACTCAAGCGTCCTAGTATCGCGGAGCTATTTTCCCCCGCGTTTCGCCGCACCACGTTGGTGACCACTATCTTATTTGCCTGCAGCTACGGCGCCGCCTTCGGGGCCATTCAGCTGACACCGCAGATAGTGCCAGGATTGATACCAGAACTGCGTCAATTGGCCAAACTCCGCAGTGAATTCGACGAGGCCCTTCGCAACCATGACCGCACCCGTGTGGAACAAATCCGCCGAGAAATGCGACCCTTATTACAGCGGCAGGAGCAAGCGGTCAGTCGCGTCCAATTCGCCCAGGAAATCGGGGGCCTGTGTGGGCGCTTTGTCTTAGCTTGGCTTGTGGTTCGAATCGTGAGCCGACGCTTGCTTTTGCGCCTGTTTGTTCTCCCCGCACTGATCGTGCTGCCTTTGCTCTATGCATTCCCAGCCGCAGGACGACTCCCGGCCTATAACTTGGAAATCCTCACCGCAGGCATTTTTCTCGCGGGGGTCCTCATCGTGGGACAATTTAGCTTCTGGGGCAACTACTTACCCCGCGTTTATCCGGTTTACTTACGCGGTACAGGAGAAAGTTTCGCCGCTAACGTAGGCGGACGCATGATAGGTACGGCAGCCAATCCACTGAGTACGATTGTCTTCGCTAACGTTTGGCACAGCGTCATCAGCGACCTGCGACCATTCCAGGTCATCGCTTATGCTGCCGCTACCACCAGCTTCTTGGTCCTGAGTCTGGCAATAATCCTCAGCTGCTTCTTACCCGAGCCACGACAGACTTTGGAGGACTAGGAATTCTTCTAACTGAATTCCGCCCACGTTTCCTTATTTTCGCGGCTTACAGTAGCTAAGGGCCAGCAAAGCATAAGCGGTCACTAAGTTGGGGTCACCTTCCATCCATCGATCCATGGGATTTACCCAACTTCCATCGGGACGCTGCCTCTTGGCTAGAGCCTCAGTGATATCCTTACGCCAATCATGCTTTACTCCCTTCTCATCTTCCACATAATCTACTCCTAACGCATCTAAACACTTAGCCATCGTGTGATAGTAGTAATAAAGTCCCATCTGATCCCGGCCGGGCGGAAAACCAGGATTGCGCTCCACGGTATAGTTCCTGCGAATCCACTCCCAGGCTGCCTGCACGCGCTTATCGTCCTTGCTTACGCCCGCATAAATTAAGCTCTTGACCCCTGCGTAGGTCATGCTGCCGTAGCTGCGCAGGTCCTCAGCGGCCTTACTCTCGGGGTCACCCGCACAGGTGTAAATAAACCCGCCGTCATTGATTTTGCCGGCCCAGGGTTGATCGTTGTATTCGCTCTTGAGATTCTGACAGCGACTTACAAAGATAACGACTTTCTTATAGGCCTCGTCCCCTTGAGGGATTCCCGCTGCCCGCAGTGCGTCCACATAGTATTGAGTATTAGACAAATCGGGGCGTGATTTGCTATCATAACCAGCCCCCCCATAGAAATTGTTCTTTGGCAAGATTTCTTCACCTTCGTCCCACTGCAGCATCTTCAGGAAGCGTGCGCCGTCCTGGATGAGCTTGTTGTAGCGGCCGTCTTTATTCGCCTCAGCAAAGGCCATGACGTTCACCGACGTTACGTAGTTTTTCAACTGATCCCGAGGCTTTTCGCCGGCAATGTGTCCTTCGCGGGGATTGACTAATGATTCCAGGAACCGCAGCCCGCGAACAATAGTGGGATCGTTATCAGGCAGCTTGCCACTTCGCAATAACGCGGTCATCACCACTCCGCTGATCCCCAAACTCCGCTCCTTGCTCCAACTCCCATCGGCTGCCTGCGTGCTTCGCAGGTAAGCCACCCCCTTACTCACTAAGTCATCCCACACCTTCGCATCGGGACCCACTGCCTGCACGTGCATACTTGTCAGGGCCAGCGCTGATAGGCTTGCCAATGCGAGAGCCCGGCGTCTTATTTGTGCCATTTGCATTCCCCTTTCAATCTTTCTGGGGTCGGAGGTTTGGTCACTTACCACTCTTACTCATTCTACGAGCTTGACGAACGTTTGGCTCGCGCCTAACAAATGCCAGGATGACTGTAATGCGTAAGCGCCCACTTAGTACTGGAACCCGCAGCGATACCTGGCGAGGAAAGGAGATTAGACTCATGACTAACAGAATCCTTCTCAGCCTGTTGGCGCTTATGCTGCCCGCGTTTGTATTCGCCGGTTCGTCCAACAGCCTGATGGACGTTCGGTTCGACGGTCGAATGTTGCTCGTGGCAAACACCGATAGCGGCACCGTGAGCCTCGTGGACCTGTCCACCCGCCAACTGGTAGCCGAGATGCCTGTTGGGGAAAAGCCGGAAAGTGTCACTTGGATCGGCAACGGCCCGCTAGCTGCGGTGACGGTCTATTGGACAGACGAGGTAGTTTTCCTCGACACCGAGCAACGCAAGGTGGTCGAACGCATCAAGGTATCCAACGAGCCCTATGGCATCGTCGCTTCTCGCGAGGGCCGACGCCTCTGGTTAACTCACGATTATTGGGGTACCGTCAGCGAAATAGACGTTCCAACCCGCAAAGTTGTCCGCGAAATCCCTGTGGCCCGCTTTATTCGTGGTATTGCCCTGAGCCCCGACGAAACCAGGCTCTATATTACGGGCTATTATAACGCCGACCTTTATGTACTCGATATAGCCAGTGGCAAGCTTATCGATCATGTTCCAGGTCACGAACAATATAACCTGGCTCGCCAAGTCGTCGCCCATCCCCATCGGCCCAAGGTCTATATTCCCCATATTCGCACCCGCACCCACATTGCCGACAGCGCCGGCTCCATATTTCCAGAACTAAGTATTGTTCACTTGGACAGGCCCAAAGATGCCAAACGGCGCACACGCATTGCTATGGATACGTTCAACAATCTTGCCGTGCCCACTAATCCCTGGGAATGTGCGATTTCTCCCGATGGCAAGACTTTTTATCTGATTTATGCAGGAACCGATGACATGAACCTTTGCAACGTCTTAGATGACGACTATCAGGAGATAGAAAGGCGCGGTAACACGGCCTTAATACCCGTCGGGACGCACCCCCGTGCGATACGGACAAGTCCCGACGGCAAGGAGGTCTATATTTATAACACGATGGACTTTGAAGTGGGCATCTATGACGCGCAAACTATGCGGCCAGTGACGCGCATCAAGGTGACACAGCCACCGAAAAGTCCAGAATGGGTTCGTGGCAAAATCTTATTCAATACCGCTAAGCCCCCTTTGACTAGCCGACGGTGGATCGCTTGTGCCTCGTGTCACCCTGACGGTCATCATGACGGCCGCACTTGGCAGAACCCGGAAGGCCTGCGCCGCACCCCTCAATTATTCGGACTCGCCCACACCCATCCGCTGCACTGGTCGGCCGACCGCGACGAAGTGCAAGATTTTGAATACACGATACGGGGTCGGCTCATGCTGGGCCGGGGCCTGATTTCGGGGCCTGTCAAACCCAAGCTGGGCTTTGAACCTGTGGAGTTAGAGGAAAAACTGTCAGGACGCTCCAAGGACTTAGATGCCCTGGCTGTTTACACTAATTCCTTCAGTTTCCGACTCAGTCCCCATATCCTAGCACCCGGCAAATTGACGCCCGCGGCGGAACGCGGTAAGGTCCTGTTTTTTAGTAAGGAAACTGGCTGCGCGAACTGTCATAGCGGCCCATATTACACGGATAGTTCATTGCAACGCCCCTTCCGCGTCCATGATGTCGGCACGGGACAAGATGATCCCACGGAAAAAATGGGGCCGAAGTACGATACCCCTACTTTATTAGGTATTTATCGGAACGCGACATTTCTTCATCACGGCAAAGCGAAAACGCTCCACGAGGTACTGACTGCTTATAACCGGGGGGATAAGCATGGGAAGACCAGCCACCTATCGAAACAGGAGCTTGACGACCTGGTGGCCTTCTTACTTTCGCTGCCTTATGACTATCCTCCCGAGGAAACACCTAATACCATCCCATACCGTTTCGTTCCGCGAAACAACAAGTCCCCCTAGACACCTGAGCGGTTCATGTTCGATATAGTCTCAGCACTTCCTCAATTTCCTCACGCCTTTCTTTGAGCCGCTGAAGTAACTGTTCGCTAGAGGCAATCAACTGATGCAACTGCTGAGTCTCATCGTGCAATTGACCAAACACTTTATCCAGAACCTGCTTGTAAGTCCGAGTAAAGTTATCACGAGCTAATTGACTGATGCGCTCATTTACTGTAAAGGCCACTGCTTGCCAACTCTTTGGAGAAAGAGTATATACCAAGGCATAACTCAAGGCCTCCGCCAGAAAGAAGGGCATCAGGAAATATAACACGTCCCATAAGCCGGGAGAATACGGTGCAGTGGCCAGGAACATGCGATACATGAGTACCCCCAGCCCCGCCAATCCTGCCAGCCAGCACAATCGTCCAGGCAGCAGTTGCGCCACAGAGCGTATCCGCCCTTTCCATCCCGCCGGTTGCCAAAGTGTCTCTAAGGAATTCTGTAATCCTCCCTGAGCTTGTTCTTTCCAGAAACGCAACCAGTCTGTAGCGGCAACGCCTTCAAGCGAATCTTCCAGGACAACTATGGGTATCCCTCGTTCGTTAGCAGCGGTCAGTAAACGGATTTTCAGGTCTTCTCCATAGTTGCGAAGATAGTCTTCGCGCAACCGTTTCGTCAGGTCGTTGACTAAGTCCAGAATATAGGTGCTTGTATAAGATTCACTCTTTGGAGCCGGGAGCAGCAACTTCGATAGCAGTCCGCCTTGCAATCTATTCAGGAGGGGGGCTAACCAGCCGTCAATGCGCCGATTAGCTTCCTGACGTAAGAATCTTTCCAGATACTCCCGCTGCTCTGTGAGAAAAGTCTGACTTCGGATGAGAAATTCCCCGATGTCTCTCTCCATCACGTTCTGCCAAGCCGACCAGACCTCCTCTGGCGAGACATTTACCGAATCGGCCAGCGCCATGGCCAAATCTTTCAGGTCTTTCACTAAGCCTTCTAAGTTCGTTTGTCGGATCACCAGCAATTCTTTCTCACCTAACTCCGCCTCCAGCCAGCGACGAAGATGTGGGAACTGATCGCCACTGGGTAGCTCAGCCTCGCGTTTTTCCATCCAGTAACGCGCACTGGTGCGAAACAGTAAGGGCTGGTCATAACCTTCACGATTCAGGTCTTCCAACCAATCCTGGTCCGGCGGTTTGCCGGTCTTCTCACGATTCCAACATTCATCCCAACGGTTGAGCACAAATGCAAATGCCTTATGCCGACTGAACTCGCGGAACAGTTCCCAGCCGATCTGATCGTGATATTTCTCCGGCGAACCTACGTAGAGAATAATATCCGCATCCGGCAGGATGCCACGCAGGCGGTGATAATTCTTGGTTTCTCGGCTATCAATATCCGGAGCGTCCACTAATACCTTATTCCGCAGCGCATCGTTATTGTGCCGAACCAAGTTTTCCAGAATACTGGGAGGCAAAATCTGCGCGGGTAGCGCTTCGTGCACGTAAGCTATCACCTGCCGCGTTGTGGGTCGTTGCGCGCTGACCGGAGCGATCTGCTCACCAGCCAGCGCATTCAGAAGGCTCGATTTACCTACGCCCGTTCCTCCCAGGAATACGATAATACCATACACTTCCTCAGCCGCCAGCTTTACTATTTCCCGCCGCAAGTTCTCCGTGAATTGCCGCATCGTTTGCAGTGCCCGTTCCTCATAGGGCCAGAGATGTTTCCGCGCCAACCAGCGATCCACTCGATCCGATAACTGGCTCAGTTGTTGAGCAAGCTCTTTGACAAAACTGCTGGACATATCCAGAGCCCTGATGAGACCCGCCTCCTCAACCATCAGGTTTGCGGTGCGTGCAGACGCTCCATAAGGAATTTTCTAATGTGCGGCAGTTTCGGAAAGATGTCGCGAAGTTCCTGCCATTCGGAGGCAGGATCCGAGTGGGCGACAAGCTGGCACACGGGCTGTACCAGATACTGAGTCACTAAGCTCAGCTGCATCTGTCTGGCGTTTTCGCGTTGGACCTCCACGTACTGAGAACCAAGAAACTCAGTAAGAGCCTGGATCATCGAAGTGGCTAAAGGAACCAGCGCCAGGTCCCACAGATTCAGTCCTCCGCTGATCAGAATACCCGCAATACTGGCCAATTCCACAGCCAGCTTAGTCCCCCTCAGAGTATTCAAGGCGGCGGGGTTAGCCTTGAGGCTGCCATAGATATTGCCAGCGATGGTTTCGATAAGCTCGCGGCGAACTCCTTCATATTTACTGAAATGCTCCCCGAGGGCAGCAATGATCTTACGTTGCCAGGCGGAAGAAGGATCAAGTACTTGACTCAGGCGTTGCCAGAAAATAGAGTTCTGCTGACGGTGTTGGGCTTCGCGCCATAACTGTCCCAGGCTGGTTTCTAAAGCTCTCGTCAGGATTTCGCGTTCATCTTGAAGTGGACCGGAGGGTATCGTATCGCTGGTGAGCTTTGTCCAGAGCCACTTGAGTCCGCGCCAAGGAATGCGCAACACCTCAAGTACTGAGCTTGGCAGGCGTCCCAAAACAGGTATCTCTAATAATTCGAGCAATCGAATCATCGCTTCGTCGAATATAGCCAGACGTTCTCGCGAAAGAAACTCTCGGTTGTAACGGTCGAGAATGTTCTCCCCCTGGACTTCTACCAATCGGTGCCACTCCCCGAGGGCCTCCAGCTCCGGCTGCACCAGTGCCTGCCATTGGTTTTCTTTCCTCTCTAAGTATCTCAGGATGCGTATGCAGGCGTCCTGTCGAAATTTCGTTCTCTCCTGAAGCCAGGAATCAATCTGCTCTAACAATTGCCGACGAAAGACCTCCGTGGCTTGGGGATTCTCCAGTTGTTCCAGAGGCTTATAAGGAATGACCAGGCAGGGCACGTGAGTTTGTTGTGTCAAAGGTTGCAGAACTTCCCTTTGGAAATGTTCGCTGACCATGCTGATATCCGCTTCGGGAACCTTAGTCAGGCAGGCAATCGTCGGTTTGCCGGAATCCGCTAACATAGCCAGATATTGGGAGGGCACGCGATCATTATAGCGCTGTGCCGACGCCACATAGACGACGACGTCGGCTAAACCTAATACCTCAATCACCCGGTGTGTATAGTGGGAGGCGTGAATGGTCGTAACATCCGGGTTGTCCCAAACCACAAATTCCCGAGGCAGCAGCCGCCGCTGGGGCACACGGAGGTCGTAGAGATCTTCGTCCACATTGCCCGGCACCCTTGCGGGAACTGACCGCAACCGTGGGAGAAAATCCGCGGCGCGCGGCGGAACCTGACAAAAGGCACTTGGATGACGGGTATAGCCGGCCTGGGGATTGGTTTCCGCCAAGTTTTCTCCTAACAGGATGTTGACCACGCTACTTTTGCCGGCACCGCCACCACCAATCACGGCGATATGCCAGTATTCCTCCTGTTGGTTCTCGAAACAACGCACGACATAGTTGCGCAACAGAGCCTGGACATACAGTAACTCTTCTGGCCCCATTTCCGGCAGTCGTAGTTTCTCCAGGAATTGGCCGAGCTTCTCTACCAGGGTCAAGTACCCTCGAACAGCATCTGGAGCATTAGGGAAATCCACATCAGTCATATAGCACTTGAATTTGACTAAGTTTTCCAAGGGAGACAGCCCGGGGGGAAGTTCGGCTGCTAAGTTGTCAGGCGCTCCGGGCGGAAAGCATCTAATGGGACACTGGGACCTGAGCCGACAACAAGTTCACTCAGCACCAGAGCCGTGCCTGGAGATAAGGTAATCCCCGAGCGGAAATGCCCGGCTGCTATAAAGAGATTAGCATAACCCGGAACGCGACCAATAAAGGGCCGACCATCGGGGCTACCCGGCCGCAAACCCGCCCAGGCACGCACCAACTCAGCCGCGCGAAGGGCGGGCACCCAGTGAATTGCCGTTTCTATCAGGTGCCCGATAGCCTCGGCAGTGGTCCGCTTGTCAAATCCTGCATCTTCGACCGTGGAGCCGACTAATATTTGGCCATCACGCCGAGGTACTAAGTATTCCTCCCCACCCAGGATAATATGGTGCAGGACAAGCTTAGGAGTGCGCAATAAAACGATCTGTCCGCGTATGGGACGAATGCCAAGACTTAGTCCTAATGGTTGTAGAAGGCGATCGGCCCAGGCTCCTGCGCAGATAATATATTTGTCCGCGATAAGGCGATCCTCAGGTGTCCGGGCGGCATGGATACGATCATTATCCCGAATTAGATCAAGAACGGGGGTGAAGGGTCTCAGCTCAGCATTAACCTGGGCACAGGCGGCGCAAAGCGCGCGGAGGTGCCAGGGATTGCGTAATTGGGCCATTTCGGGAAAATAAACGGCGCCAGGCAAATTCTCCGATAAGGCAGGCTCGTGTTGACGTAGCTGTTCACCCTCTAACACTTCACAGGTGGCCCCCTCCCCTTGCTCTTCCCGCATGAGAGTTTCGACGCGAATTTTTTCCAGGGCATCCGGAGAACGCCGCAGTTCCA
Source organism: Gemmatales bacterium (assembly GCA_025056555.1). Classification (GTDB taxonomy): domain Bacteria; phylum Planctomycetota; class Planctomycetia; order Gemmatales; family HRBIN36; genus HRBIN36. Next base: position 9,788 of record JANWVZ010000041.1, read on the forward strand.
GCCCGCCGCACTGCCAGTATCCGTTGTCTATCCCGGTCCGCTCGCGCAGCTCTGCCGAAAGTTCGCCAAACAGGCTGGCACTCAGTGCCCGCAATCTTCCCAGCGCGGATTTGGCGCGACGTGGATGGCCCGGAGAGATGATCCCTGCACCGGCCCAGGACGACTCCTGGCCAAAGTCATTGGCCTCGGTAATGGTCACGCGCAGGCCTCGCTTGGCCAAAAAGTATGCGGTGGTTAAGCCAATGACCCCACCGCCAATGATAAGCACGTCCCTTACATTAGCCATGGGTCCTTTCTCAACCTGCAATGATTCTCAGTGCACAAATGAGTACGGCTGTGATAAATTCTTGCCCGCACAGTTCACTGCCAGCCTCCATGAGCGCCCATGCCAATCTCACCGTAAACCCGCCGATCCGGTTTGCCTCTGGCTCTGAAGTCAGGAATTCGCTGTCAGTGGATAATGATGGAGTACTGCCAAGGATGGGGCGCCCGGTCAGGTCCTGGACGGCGTGCTCTCTTTGGATAGCAAAGGAAGAGTTAGTCCCGCACTAGGATAATCGAAGGTGCCAGGGTTTGAAATTTTTTCACCGCGTCATCGGGTATATTACAGCCACGAATATATAGACCTTTCAAGGCTCTTATATGAGCCGCCTGGAGGAGGCCAGCAGCCGTTAAGGGGGTTTTCTCCAGATGCAATTCTTCCAAATATTCTAAGTCTGCAAGGGCTCTCAATTCAGTGCCTGTAACCTTAGTGCCGGCTAAATTCAACCGTCTGAGAGCAGTGAGTTTGGCTAAATGTTTCACACCCTGGTCCGTAATGCCCGTAAAGGACAGGTCGAGCTGTTGCAGGCGCGTGTAGTTGCTGATATGTTCCAAGGCAGCAGAACTAAGGGGAGCGTAAGCCAAATTAAGATTCTCCAGAGAGTCAGCGGCCTGAAGATGAGCTAAGCCCTCGCCTTTGACCTGGGTGCCTGCCAAGCCCAGATGTTTCAGGCTTCTTAGGGCACTAAGATGGCGTAATCCCTGGTCGGTGATTTTGCAACCGCTGAGTTCTAGCATTTCCAAGTCCACGAGTCCCGCTAGATGCCCCAGCCCTTTATCTGTGATACGAGTCATGTGCAAGTAAAGCATGCGGAGATTCTTCTTGTCACTGAGGGTTTTGGCAGTGGCATCGGTAACGGCGGTCTGGCCGAGACTCAGTTGCTTCAGTTCGGACATTGGTTGTAAGATAGCTGCGCCTGTGTCGGTAACTTTAGGCAGGCCCTCTAACCAGAGTGCCTCGAGCTTAGTCAGGGGGGCAAGAAGCCGAACTCCCGCATCGGTAAACTTGGTGCCGGCGAGATCGAGCTGTTTCAGTTCCTTTAGTGCCGCAAGCGCCTTAGCACATTGGTCTGATACCTGCGTTTCACCGATGTAAAGAGCCTCTAAATCGGGCCACCACTTAGGAAATTGGTTTATCAGATCGTCGTCGAGCCGCGTTCGCCGAAGCATAAGCCGCTTGACACTTTCGATGTTCTTCAGTTCAGCAACCCCTTGAGAAGTAATGCGGGTATTAGCCGCAAACAACGTATGGAGGTGTTTATGATGCCTGAGGTGGCTAAGTCCGATGTCTTCAAGCGGGGTATCATTGACGTTAACGGCTTGCAATCGTGAGGCGTTTTTTAGAAATCGAAGTCCTTCCCCGCGGATAGAGCAGTGCGCCAAATCTACCATGTGCAACAAAGGAAACGCGGCGAGAGGTTCCAGGTCGTCATCGCGAACCGTGGATTTATTAAGCACGATACCGATTACAGGTTGATCCGGCAGATTCTCCGCACGAAGAATTTGGGCGCCCAGGTCCATGAGCTTACGAACTGCCTCTTCGGGATCGGGAGCCTTATCACTGGCCAATGCCGACATAGCTGTCAGCAAAGGCAGGCACGCCCAGCCCATCCAGTGCGGCAAACTGTTGCGAGTAAGCACAGCGAATCTCCTATGCACGGCCCGGCAGCATAGAGCCCTCTAAGCGTTTATCTTCATTCTAGCGGGGTATAAAGACGTTTCGAGAACCGGATACTTGCGCATATTTGGGAAGGGAACGGTTTGCTGAGATAAGCCTGGTCGGGATAGTGTTGGCTGTACTGGCGCTAGTTGCTTAGGGGAGGAATGGTTTGCTAATGTAGATGGTATGGTCAGGAAGAACTGGTGGAGCGCGAGCCTCTTTGGGGCGACGTCTGGCCTCGGCGGCTGGGCAGCGGCAACACTGGCGAGCCGAGGATCATTACCTGGTTTCGATTGGCTTGCCGGCGGACTGGCCTTGCTCAGTGCCGGCTACGGTCTGATTTTCGCTAGACCGCTTTCCGGACGGATTGTCCGGCGTTGGGCTTTGGTCATTCTGCCGCTATTGCAAGCTATGAGTGCGGCTTTATTAGCTTGGAGTGCACTTCCACAACATACGCTCAAGAGTCTCCTGGTCGTTTTCTGGGGGATGGAATGGTTGGTTTGGTTCGTGCGGTTCGTGCGGAGCGGAGCGTTAGCTCGAGAATTGGACGCGTACCCGGGGCTGGTCGTCGCACTAATGGTTTTGTCTTGGTTAGCTGGCTGGTTCGTGGCGACGTTTGTGCCGTGGGCCGATTATTTATCCGCGGTAATCATGCTGTTACTCAGCTCGCTTTTAGCAACTCGACTGAATTTGCGCTTCGAAAGCTCAGGTCCTGAGGCGGTCCCGGAAAAAGCCCCCCGATTATGGCGGATTGTGCCCGATTTACGGCTGAGTTCGGGGCGGGACGTGCGTGAGGCTCTGGCGCTGGTGCTGGGGGGTGCCCTCTTCGGTGTGATAAGCGGGATGAACTGGCAGGCTCACGGCACAAACTATGGGTTCGGCTTCGATCAACAAGACCAGTTGAATCTGCCCCTGCCGATGTATGTGTTGCCGTGGCTTATAGGGCTGGTGCCGGTAATCGTCGCGAATCATCCTGTGCGCGTCAGCGGCTGGCTGCCTTATTTAGCCTGGTGCAGTTTGGTCGCGTTAGGCTTGCAGGCTCCGGGGAAGTCAGCAGTTGGCGAGTGGGGCTTCGTGATTCTTCAGTCCACTGGCTGGTGCGCCATGCTCGCGATCCTGTCACGACTCATCGCGCTGTGCCCCCCTTCCTCGGTAGCCGGCTGGCTCGCGTTGGCCAATACGGCCATTTGCGGAGCTGCGTGCCTTGGAGGTTGGCTAGGCCGTGAATACGGGGTGTCCGCTTGGGCTGAGTTCCTTTTTGTCGCAGGAGCAGCCTTGGCCATCCAGATATACTGGCTACGGGAATGGATGGAGTTGACGGCAGCACCGCTGGCCTGGTTGATTTATCGCATCCGCCATGTGGGGCCTGGTCATCCATGGGTACCTTGGCGCGGTCCGCTGATAGTCCTCGCCAATCATGCCGCCTGGTTTGATCCGCTCTGGCTTGGCAAGGTGATTCCCCGACGTTTGACACCGATGATGACCAGTGTGTTTTACGATCTCCCAGGCCTTTACTGGCTGATGCGCTACGTACTGCGGGTAATTCGCGTGCAAGCATCTGCGGCGCGCCAAGAGGTTCCTGAATTAGAAGAAGCGGTGGCCCGACTCGACCAGGGGGAATGTCTGGTGATTTTCCCTGAGGCCCGTTTGCGTCGCGAGGAACACCGCCTCTTGGCACACTTTCAGCGGGGAATCTGGTTGCTCTTACAAAAGCGGCCGGAAACCCAGGTAGTCCCGTGTTGGATCGAAGGCAATTGGGGAAGTTTCTTCTCATGGCGTGGCGGGCCCCCCATGAAGGGCAAGCTGTTTGATTGGGGGCGTACCATTACCATCGTGATAGGCGAACCGTTGGTGGTCAGTTCCGAGGCACTCGCTGACCACCGCACGACCCGGCGTTTTCTCGAACAGACCGTGCTGAGTTTGCGACAAGTGCTCGACAATCCGGACAAGACCTCCCCACCACTCGCTCAACACTTGGCCAAGTCCGGGCCAGATGAAAGCGGCCTCTCCGAAGAAAATGCCCTCGGAAGCCACGAAGCGCCGAACGATCGGGAAGCTTGAGCGTAATTCCGCGCCTAATCGAACAAAGCGATAGGGTGCCTCTCTCGTAGCGCTCAAGCGTTGTCGAGGCGGTTTACTGTTCTTGCTTAGTTATCTTTCAACGCCTCGCTGCATCCCGGCCAGGAAATACCCGGCGCCGGGAGCAGTTACCAGAAAACTGACGAGCGGAACCACTGAAGGACCCGGTACAGCGAATCATCGCCTGCACTGGGCCTGCGGATTATTCCGGCCTGGGAGATGCAGGTGGCGGAGCGGGCAAATACGTTTGTATCGGGGCAAGAATGGAGGTGATCAATTGCCGCAGGGTCGCGTTTCCAGGATTATCAGCCTGGGGCCGTGTCGCGATGAGCAGACCTGACAAAAGCGTTATCACTACTCCCACCGCCACGCCCAGACGAGCATCGGTCGGCATGGGGAATGTGCCTCATAGGTAGGAATGAGACAGAATTTCAGTGTACGACGGCCAGGCTCAAGGGGATGCTCACAGTCGGCCTGAAGGGCGCCTCCGGAGAGGCATCTTCCGGCTGGCGTCGCCGTCGGACCAGTACATTGTCCACCAGGTAATATAGCAGCTCGCGCAAGGAGTCGGGTTGAATTTCATCGGCAACGGCCTCGGCACGGGCGCGATGTTTTTCGACCAATTGCTCAGCGCGGGCGAAAACCCCAGCGCTTTCGAACCAGCGGCGCACCGTTTCCAATCGTTCCACACCGACGTCGGTCTGCTCCAACAGATGCAATACCATTTGCCGTTGCGGGGCGGGAAGCCCTTCCAGTGCCAATGCCAGAAGCAGTGTGGGCCGACCACTTAGAATGTCCTGACCCGCCAGGAGCTTGTTATCGTCGTCACCGTCCCAATCCTGCAAGTCGTTAAGAATCTGGAAGGCCACCCCCAGGTGACGGCAAAACTCGGCCACGGGTTTCTCATACTGATGCCCGGGGCCGGCCAGACGAAGACCGGCGTATAATGCGGCCTCGAACGCTGGGGCAGTCTTGAGCGCGTAGATTTTCAAGGCATCCAGGGGAGTCAGGGTCTTGTCCGCGGCATCGCGCCAGGCGAGTTCGGCTCCTTGACCTTCGGACAGCTTCATATGAGCTTCGGCCAACTTATGCAGGATGTCGCTGCAGGCCGCCCCATCCATTTCATTGCGGCAGCGAGCGGCCAGGCGGTAGCCCAAGCCAATGAGGTAATCGCCTACATTAATCGCTGTAGCGATACCATACTGCCGATGCAACGTTTCCTGGCCGTAACGATAGGCGTCATTGTCCTCAATGTCATCGTGCACCAGGGAGGCTTTATGGAATACTTCGATAGCCAGGGCGATACGCTTGACCGGCACGGGAAACGAAACGGGTTCCTTACGGCAGGTGGCGGGCGCTCCCTGGAGGGCGTCGTAAGCGGCGAGAGTAATAAAGGGACGGAAGCGTTTTCCTCCCTGGCGTAGCCAGTCATAAGCAATGGTTTCGGTGAGGGCAAGCGGATCGTGATTGGCACTCGGACTGCGCAGACGAGGTGCCAAGGTTTCCAGTTCACCCGCGAACAAGTCGTTGGCAGCACGGAGCAGGGGCAGGTAACTCCGCGTCTGGACCGCGGGCGGGACGGCGCGCAAAGCGATTACTTCCTGCACCCAGTGCACATCTACCGACGTGTTCTTACAGTTGGATGACAGTAGCGGAACCGCCAACGCGGGGACCTGCACCTGCAGTACCTTATCGAGTGCTTTCTCCAAAACGTTCAGACAGGCAACCCCCACTATCCCATCTACCTGACCACTGAGAATGATTTTCAACACGATAGGCGTGCCCTCGGCCACCAACACCTTATAACCGAGATCTTCGGCACGGGTCTTGAAATCGGCAATGGTACACGCCCCACACTTGCGACAATCCAACCCGAATTCATCGTAATCCGCGGGACAACCTTCGGCGTGTTTCAGGCAGTGCGGCAAGAGCAACAAACGCTTCGTGAAATCAATGGCCATCAGTTGCTCCCGCCAGAACTCGTTGGAAAGGCAAACTGCCGCAAAACCCAAGTATTGCTCGCCTAAGCCGAGGCGAATCAATAAGTCCTGTGCCCACTGCTGCAGTTGGGCTCGTGTCAGCGCCTTGCTCCGGTCCACCCCGGCCAGATAATCAACGGCTGCGCGCTTGATGCGTTCACGCAGTTCCAGAGTTTCGGGAATGATCTTCCAGCCAGCCGAACTGGACGGGGGTTTGATGGGCAATGCGGTCGGGCGAGTGGTCGCATCCGATGCACGATCCGCTACTTCGGGGAAGTTATCGCGAGGGGAATTATCAGTCATCTCCACGGTGGTTGATCCTTGAGTAGCTTGGGGGGATTTTCTTCTGATGTATGGAAAAGAACGCTAAAGGCACGACGTACCGCCTGAGTGGCGAAAATGAGGGGATAAAGTTTTTCGTAGTACCACAGACGTGCGAAATACAGGCCGATGGGCGATGGTGCGAAATCGTTAGCGGCCACTGCATCCAATAGCCATTCCAAGCCGCGCGCGATCTTCGCGGAGACCACCCACTCGCCATGTCGTTTAGGTACCTGTTCGAGCCAAGCGAGCAGGGCGTCCAGAGCGAGCGCGGTTTCTTCTACGGTGCTGGGTAAGCCGATATGGCCTCCCCAGCCGCCGTCCTGGTTCTGAGCCAGAAGCAACCATTGCACGGCTCGACGCGCTGCGCTGTCCTCCGCGCGCTGCCAAGCCAGCCAGGCGTGTAACACACGTGCAGTACCGTAGGTAAGGTTGGCTTCGTCCACAGCAGCTTCGTTGCCAAACCAGAGCGGCTGCCAGGCACCGTCTTCGCGTTGCTGGTCGCGCAGGAAGCTGAAGCCGCTTCGTATGGCTCGAGGCAATTGCGTCAGCAGTTCAGCGGCAGGGACGCGCAAGGCTGGCACCATGCTGTGCCGCCAGCGACGCACCGTTGGCCCCCAGGCGGCGAATGCTCTCAGCGCATGCGCGGTGAGGTCGGCAGCGCTGCGGTCGAACGGCAAGCGTCCCCAACCGCGACAAAATGTTGGCCAGCCGCCATCAGCATTTTGTAAATGCACCAGCCAACGCAAACCGGCCAGAATGGTGGGCGCGTGGCTGTCCGCCGCCTCAGAAGTCACTAACTCCGCTAAGGCCAATAACGCGCCCGCAGTGTCATCCGCGTCAGGAACACTGCCACTGAGATGCGACCATCCCCAGCCGCCAGGTTCCGCTCCCGTATACGGATGCCAACGCCGTATCTGTTGCTGCACCAACCACTGCACGGTGGCCTGAGGTTCGGGTAAATGCGATTTGCCTAACGCCATCACGCTCAGCGTAGTCAACCAGACGGATAAATTGGAATCTATGGGCCAGCTGCCGTCACTGCGGGCACTGGCCGTCAGAAAACGCACTCCGTGGCGACAGACGGGATGCTCCGCGTGGCCAGTGCTGGCCAAGGCCAGGACCACGAATGCCGTCAACGGGACCGCTTCCAGGAAACCGCCACTCGCGGGCTGTAGGCGCCGCAAGCGCTGCAACGCAGGAACTACGGCCCAGGAGCGTAATCGTTGCCAACGACTTTTCCCGCGATGGTAAAGTACCGCCTGACCCATCGCGATGAGGGCAGGCAACGCATAGCTCACCACGGGCAACCGCAAAAATCGAAATGTGCTTTGCGGCAGAAGGGCCAATTCAAATGGCAAGTGCGGCACCTGATCCCAAGAGATAAGGCCCGCAATGGCGGCGTTCATCAGGATCGGGACGCTGAACGTGCGATCCTTACCGTACCGCCGACGAATCGCCTCCGCGTGTGCCGACACACCCGCGCCGCAGACATTATCGAGATAAGCCACAGCTTTATCAGCAGCCGCTTGAAGTGCCTCCGCGGACACAGAACCGCAAGTGCCGTCGAATACGGTCTGACACAGCTGGAGAGCGGAGCGCACTAAAAGCGTGGTGGCAATGTTGCTGGCGCTGCGTGGAGTATCGCCCCAACCGCCATCGGCATTTTGCGTGAGCAGTAACCACTGCACGCCTCGCCCAACCAACTCCCGTAGCGCCGGTGAGCCGGCATGCTGCTGGCGGGACCAGACGCTCAACGCGGAGATAGCCGTGGCTGTGGCCAGTGCTGAGGAAGAAAGTTTCCCGAGCCAGAATCCTGAACCTTGCCGTTCGGCCAGAAGCCGGCACACCAATTCGCTCTGGGCCTGTGCCAAACGCTCGCGCTGCACTGCCGCACTCCCTGGAGTCAGCTGGTTCGGCAGACGGGAATAGTTTCGGCCAATTCATAAGTCCGCTCGGACTGGCGATGAGCGTTGCGCAGCGCCAATTGGTACAACCGCTCGCCGGTCGGCGTCGGGTAGTGGGCCGTGATACAGGCCTGACACAACCGTTGCGCTTCCAGTCCAATGCAACGGGCCACCGCTTCGATGGGCAAGTATAGCAAACTGTCAGCACCGAGTTCGGCCGCCATCTGGCGTAATTCTTCCATCGTCGGGCGCAGGCCGTGCAGGTGCCGCGGTGCAAAAAGTTCACCGACTGTGGACATGTCAATACCATAAAAACACGGCGCCACGATGGGCGGACACGCGACCCGCACATGAATCTCCCGCGCTTCGCCCCGCCGACGCATCTCTTCCAGCAGCACTTTCATGGTCGTGCTGCGGACAATGGTATCTTCCACCAGCAGTACTCGCTTGCCGGCTAATACTTCCCGCAACGGTGTATATTTCATGCGTGCGCGCGTGGCACGATCTTCTCCCTGAATGAAAGTGCGGCCGATGTAACGGTTGCGCATCAGCCCTTCGACCGACGGCAAACCGAGTTCATAGGCCATCGCATCCGCCGCAGCTTTCCCCGTATCCGGGACGGGCACGACAATGGTGTCCTTATCTAAAGGCACCAATCCCAGACGCCGTTCCTGCCAAGCCAGTTCCCGTCCCAAAGCACAGCGCACACTGTACACCCCCCGACCTTCGATGTTGCTCGCTGCATTGGCAAAATATATCCATTCAAAAAAACAGTGGGCTGTCGTTTTGCTGCGGGCGAAGTATTCCAGACGAATCTGATTATCCTGCACCAGCACCATCTGGCCCGGTTCCAGGGTACGAATGTCACTGAAACCAAGATTACTCAGCGCCACGCTTTCGCTGGCAGCAGCGAAGAGCGGCCCCTCGATGGCATAAACCAAGGGGCGAAATCCCAGCGGGTCGCGGGCCACTACCATGTCGCCCCGAGCGTTCAGATAGACGATGTTATAGGCTCCCTCGAAGCGCTGACTCAAATTATGAAACACCTCCACCAGGTCGGGCTCGTGATCCCCTCGCAATTCATAACTCAGATAATGCATGATCACTTCCGTGTCCGTGTCGCGCGTCAGGTGATAGTCCTTCTGCGACAGCAACTCGTTTTTCAACTCCTGGTAGTTGACCAGCTGACCGTTGAACGCGAAACTGAACCACTTCCAACGACATCCATGATACCGTTCAAAAGGCTGGGCATAATCTCTCTCTTCCCTGCCACAAGTGGCATAGCGGACATGCCCGATCGCGGCGAAGCCGGCCAGTTGCTTCATCAACGCTTCCATCTCTTCCTGCTGGCTGAGGCGCAACGCTTCGATCACCGTGCCGGTATTCTTGTAAGTGTCCAGCAGTTTTTTGCGGTGGGGATGGTAAGTGGTAATGCCAGCAGCCAGCTGACCGCGATTCTGCAAATCGAGCAGCATGCGGGGCAGCAAGCGAACGATCTGCTCCCGGCCGCCGAGCGGTGCCAGGGGACTGCGCTCCGGCCTGTCCAGGTGATACAAAGCTGCTATTCCACACTCGTGCCGCACCTCGTGCATGATGATTCCCGCCTCGACCCACGCTGGGACAAGAATGATTATATTCGGTTCCCGAAAGCCTGAACTGCCTAACCTGATGAAATCAGCAGAGCGACGTCGTAGGGACCAAATGAGCATCGGCGAAAGGTCTTCCAAGTTGCCAACTATCAGCCACAACAACATAACTTACTTGGGCTCCATCTAACCAATCCGTGAGCCAAATAGCCAATAATCACAAGCGAGAATATCCATGCGGCGAGAATTTGTCTTGCCCGACCTGGGCGAAGGATTGCACGAAGCAACTCTGGTGGCTTGGAAAGTCAAGGAAGGTGATATGGTGCAGGCCGACCAGCCCTTGGCAGAAGTCGAAACGGATAAGGCGACGGCAGAGCTGCCAAGTCCGTTTAGCGGCCGAATCGTGCAACTGCATTTCCGTGCAGGAGACCGTGTCCCCGTAGGTTCGGTGCTGGTGACCTTCGAGATAGAGGAAGCCAGCGCTGGATTGGCACCTCCTTCGGCTCCGGCGCCGATCGCCGCGAAGCAGGGTCCCGCCGTAGCTGCGCCCCCCGTGCCTGGCCCTTCCCCTGCCGTTGGCGGCTTGGCCCCGTCAACTCCGGGAGCCACGCGTCCGGATGGTCAACGACCTGCGGGCGGCCGACCCATTCTTGCCGCCCCCATCACTCGCAAAATCGCGCGAGAGCACGGAATCGATCTGGCTGAGGTTCCCGGCACAGGTCCCGGCGGCAGGATCACCACGGAAGACGTCTTGGCCTACATCGCCGCACGTCAGGGAGGGCGCCGACCGGAAGTCCCGGCCGTTGCGGAAACGGCAGCAGAAGGAATGCCCCCCAGCGAAGTCCGCGCCGCGGCTATGGCGGGGCCAGTTGGTGTGCTGAGTATTTCCCGACCTCCCATGCCCGATTTCGCTCACTGGGGGCCCGTGGAACGCCAACCCGCCAGCGCCATTCGTCGAAGGATCGCCGAGCGCCTCACCGTTGCCCATGTGCTGCCCGTCACGGTGACCCATGCGGACGAAGCAGATATTACCCTGCTGGAACAACTGCGTGCTCAGGCCAAAACGCCAGCTGAAGCGCAAGGAGTGCGTCTGACCTTGTTGCCTTATGTGACTAAAGCGGTGGTAGCCGCCCTGAAGCGCTGGCCGTTGTTCAACGCGTCTTTCGACGAGCAGCGCAACGAAATCATCCTCAAGAAGTACTACCACATCGGCATCGCTGTAGATACCCCTCAAGGTCTGCTGGTGCCGGTTGTCCGCGACGCGGATCGCAAAACCGTTTTTCAGCTGGCCCAGGAAATGGCCCAGTTGGCGGATCGTGCCCGTCAAGGAAAACTCAGTGCCGACGAAATGCGTGGCGGTTCGTTCTGCATCACCAACATTGGCAGCATTGGCGGCACGTTTTTTACGCCGATTATCAATTGGCCCGAAGTGGCTATCCTTGGCCTGGGACGCGTTCAGGAGCGCCTGACTTTGGTGAACAACCAACCCACACCGCGAAAAATCCTGCCGTTATGTCTGTCCTTTGACCATCGTTTGTTAGACGGTGCCGACGCTGCTCGATTTGTCAACGATCTCCGCCAATTCCTGGAAAACCCAGCGGCACTGCTCTTGTTTGCGTGAAGCCGCGTCGGGACGGCTTCCTGAGCTGAACCAGGCTGAACTCACCATCCGTGGGGAGAACGGGAGAACTGACGCATGGTCATGGGCGAAGCACTGGAGCGCGCGGAAGTGGTGGTCATCGGAGGCGGACCTGGGGGCTACACCGCAGCCTTCCGCGCTGCGGATCTCGGCAAACAGGTAGCGCTGGTCGAAATGGAGAAGCGGTTGGGAGGCGTGTGTCTGTTGCGCGGCTGTATTCCCTCCAAGGCGCTGATCAGCGCCGCGGAACTGCTGCAACGCATTCGTCAGGCCGACAGAATGGGGATTTCTGCCAGTCATGTCGAAGTCAACCTGCCTAAGCTCATCGCCTGGAAGAACAGCGTTATTGACGAACTGGCACGCGGTCTGGACAGCCTGGCCAAGACGCGGAAAATCACTCGCTACACAGGACGTGCTACTTTCCGCAACGCCCACGAATTGTTCGTTCACACAGCGGACCAGCCGGTTGTAATTCGCTTCGAGCAGGCGATTATTGCCACAGGAACCAGTCCGATCGTGCCGCCGCCCTTGCAGCGCAGCCCGCACGTCCTCACTTCCGATGAAGCCTTGGATTTGACCGAACTGCCGCAGTCCTTGCTGGTAGTAGGGGGTGGCTATATCGGCATCGAGTTGGGTACCTGTTTCGCCTCGCTGGGCTGTCAGGTCACCGTGGTGGAGATGTTGGACCGCTTGCTGCCCGGCACTGATGCCGAATTAGTGCGTGTGGTCCGCAAGCATTTGGACGAGCGCGGAGTGCGGGTCTATCTGCAATCACGGGTCACGGAAGCGCAAGTGGTCAACGGTCGCGTTCGCGCGACCATTCACAATCCGGCTGGACAGGCTTTCACGGCTGAGTTCGATCGCGTGCTGGTGGCTGTGGGACGCCGGCCTAACAGCGATCATCTGGGTCTGGACAAGGCCGGCGTGCACACCGATGCCAAAGGTTACATTCCCGTCAACGCGCGCTGTCAAACCAATGTGCCGCACTTGTTCGCCATTGGGGACGTCACGGGACCGCCCGCACTGGCGCATCGCGCCCGGCGTCAGGGAATTGTCGCGGCCGAGGTCATTGCAGGACTGCCCGCGGCCTTCGACAACCGCACCGTCCCTGCCGTCATTTTTTCCGATCCGGAGATTGCCTACTGCGGGCTCTCCGAAGAGGAAGCACGGGCGGCCGGCTACCGGGTCAAGGTGGGCCGCTTTCGACTGGCAGCCAGCGGCCGCGCCAAAACCCTCGCTCACCAGGACGGTCTGGTTGTCGTCATTGCGGAGGAATCTTCGGAAGCCATCCTGGGGGTGCGGATGGTCGGCCCCAATGTGTCCGAATTGATCGGCGAGGCGACCCTGGCCATCGAAATGGGCGCTACCCTCGAAGACCTGATTTCCACGATCCACCCGCATCCCACGCTGAGCGAATCGCTCCAGGAGGCCGCCGAAGCGGCTCGCGGCCAGGCTATTCATGCTCCCCCTCCCAAACGCTCTCCTGCTTCGACCTGATCAGTGAAGGCTCCACGCTCCGAGCATGGCTCATCCGATAGCCTGACTAAACGCCGTGTGCCCGACATCCCCCTGACAGCACAAGCTCACCGCTGCGATCCCAGGCGATTCTGACTGCAATTCAAACACTCGCGGACCATGCGCCCTGCCGACCCGTCACTTCTGCCGACGTACAAGATTGAGAATTACCGTGCTGCCAGCGAAAGCTGGCAGCGCGTTCCCATTCCCCCTGATGCCCGGTGCCAGCTCACTCATTGCACCGACGGAAAGTCTTCCTGTCACCTTTTAGGCCGTTCTCGATCTCGCCCCTTGCATCGCGGACCCTCGGGGCAACTACCCCCTACGGCGTTTTCGCGATCCGAAGCAAAACCGAAAGACGGCGTTTTCCGTCTATTTCTGAGATCGAATTCCACCTGAGTGTTTTTCCTAAGTCATTCCTGGATAAGGACTTGCGCATATTCTGGCCACCCAGGGCGTCCTAGCGGTGACTTCCGGAAAAATCCGAGGGCAAACTCGAGATTTTTCACGTTTTTGAAAGGTGCTTTGCCTCTGCCACTTTTCAGACCTCATTTAGAACATAATCATCTTAGTCGAGTTCTGGTCCTCCTCTTGTTTTACAATTTCTATACTCATGTGGCATTTCCACGCTATCCCTGGTGGGCCTTTACGTAGGCCCTCCAGCCTTTCGTTTTACACCATCTCTATTCATGCTGTGTTTCCGCTCAATCTACACCAAACCATGTATTTGCCTTAGAAGCGCTATCTTATGTCAACCTGGCAAAGCCATTGATTTGCCCATAAAGCACTGTTTATGTCAACCCAATTATTACGGTCTTGGCGGTTGAAAATGTCGGCCCTGCAAGCCGAAAACGAGCCAGGTGGTCCTGGATCGCTGATAACCCGCCGGATGCCCTGATATCCTGTGCGGCCCTGCAAGCTGAAAACGAGGCAGGCGATCTAGGATCCTCTCACCTAATGTTGGGCAGACCGACGCCGCCTCAACTTGCAAGCCAAAAACGAGCCAAGTGGTCCTCAATCCCTGATAACCCCCCGGATGCCCTGATATCCTGTGCGGCCCTGCAAGCTGAAAACGAGGCAGGTGATCCAGGATCCTCTCACCTCTAAAGTTGGACAGACCGACGCTGCCTCAACTTGCAATCCGAAAACGAGGCAGGTGATCCAGGATCCAATCGCCATATCCCCTATCTCGAACTCACACCCGCATCATGCGATCCCTTCTGGGGGGTAATAGACGCTGTGCGGCTTGTTACTCTCCCCTATCTCGAATTCACACCCGCATCAGGAGATGGTTCAAGCCGATTGAGTTGACCTGTCAAGAATGCGGAACCGCTTTGGTGGTACTTGAGCATCTCATGGATCAGGCAGTGTTTTGTCGGCGGTGCGGATCAGTCACTCGTGGATCAGAAAACTTGTATGCGTCCCTTCGAGTAAGATCAGGCAGTGTTTTGTCGGCGGTGCGGATCAGTCACGGCAGCCACTCCAGACGCTAGGGTAGAAGCTGCGGTTCCGGAAAAACGCGGCGGGAGCGTTGTCGGAAGTGTTGCCGCTCTCGTGTTGGGGTATCGTAGGGATGGTGATGTGGTGCATTCCGTTCCTCGGCTTGCCTGTCAACCTGATTGGACGGATTCTGGGCGCGGTCAACGCAAAAGACCCTGAAACACAGGGTTTCGGCAGGGCCGGCCTGGCGATGTGCATCATCGCCTTGTTCTTGTCTATTATCCCCACGCTCTTCGATGGCATGTCGAAGCTCCACGGTTTCGTTGGAAACGATGCCGCTACGTCGGCCGAGGGCGTCAGCCGCTCGAAGTGCGGTGCGCTCTGCTGGCGTGCCCCGGTCGGAACCGAAGCGTGAGCCATAGCAGAATCCTCACATCCCGGCACCCATCGCCTACGAGGCATAAACAATCTCGTCGAGGAGAGCCGTCGGGCAAACTTGAGTCAAGGACAGGCTGCTATGGGATGGAAGCC
>JANWVZ010000042.1 GCA_025056555.1 Gemmatales bacterium
TGCAGGACAGTTTGTTACGCTTGGCCTTATGCTGGTTCACAATGCCGGTGGTATTCCTGTCGCTTCTGAGTTATAAACGTCTGGATTATCTGGCACCCGCCTATCCTGGGCTGGCTCTCTTCCTCGCCACGACGGTTATGCAGATCTGGGAGACTTGGTCCAGGAAGCAGCGATTTTATTGGGTACTTGCATATAGCGTGGCTGTGATCTTGAATACAAGTGCCTGGCTCACCTGTGTAGCGTGGGTTCTTCCAATACTTGATGTTCAGCGGCAGCAGAGGGATTTTGCTGCCTTAGTACGCCAACACATTCCCCAAGGAGATACCGTTCTGATGTTTGCTACGGAAGCCCACTTGCTCTCTTATCACTTAGGAGGGCCCATTCAGCGAAGTTACCAGGAGTCGGAACTAAGACAATGGCTCCAACCCATGCACGAGACGTACGTCATTGTCCCGCAGCGCTACTACGACAAACTTCAGCGAGCTCTGGAATCAGACTGGCTTTGTCAAAGGGTGGCGACGAACCTGGGAAAGGAAGTGCCGGCGTGGTTCCAATGGCTTGATTTCGATCGGGGCGAACACTTACTATTAGTGCGCGTGTCGCGCCAATCCACATCCCCAACTCGGACACCTTGATATTCCGTGCAAAAATCTAATGAGTGAGGCGGCTAAGATCGTACATGACTCGCTTTTTTGGAACTCATCTCGCCACAGCAGGCTTCAGCTACCCTAGCCTACGTCTTGAACGAGAAGGACGATTCAGTGACTCCTAACGCGGATTCGCGCGGGTGACCTTGCAAGGAAGCAGGGATGGTGTATAGAACGGTGTCCTGTATAGGGCATCGCACAACCGGCCGGGTTATCCCTATGCGATCCAGGTATTCTTCAGGCTGGGCAGGCTTATGGATTAGCTGTAGTCTGTTAACAGCAGGCTGCCTGAGCCATAATCCGTCTTATTTTCCGTATTTGTTGCCTCCTGGCGAAGTAGCCAAGACTCACGCCAAGCCTCGCGGCAAAGGTTATTATGAGAACTTCGATCCTCATGCTGTACGATTAGAAGTGCGTCCCGTCCATGCGACTAACGCGGTGGGTGCGCAACAGGTGCTTATTGCCACGGTGTTAGACCGCAATGGTCAGCCCCGACGCAGCCGGCGGGTCGAATGGTTTCTAGAGGGGCCGGGACACATCTTAGAAGTGGATGAGAGCGGTTATGATGCGGGCCGCGGCTGGAAGGAAGGCGATCGCCACGCCGTCAGTTTTACCAGCTATTTCGAGCACCGAGTCACCCGCGGCACGCCCCAATCGGACGATGATTTCGTAATTCGTCCGGGCCAGACTTGGTGCGTGATCACTTCGCCGGTGGAAGGCGAAAGCCGTGTGACCGTCTATGTGCCGGCGATCTATAACTGGGAGCAGCGCACGGTAACGGTAACGCTGACCTGGGTAAATGCTGCTTGGGAATTTCCGCCTCCCGCGTCAGGAAAACCTGGAGCACCTGTCAGCTTGGTCACCCGCGTTTTCCGGCGAGGGGATAACGCTCCGCTTAGTGGCTATCGGGTCCGTTACACAATTTTGGAAGGTGCACCCGCCGTATTCCTGCCGACACAACAATCCACGATAGAAATATCTACGGACAGTCAAGGTCAGGCAATAGCTCAGGCGCTCTTGACCAGAGCGCAGGCAAACACGACACGAGTAGGCATAGAGATCTTGCGCAGCGCTGAAGGTGGTTCCGCCAACATAGTATTAGGGCGAGGGGAAACCTGGATCCAATGGGTTAGTGGAGGCCTGAGCATGTCCAAGACAGGTCCCTCCACCGCGGTTCCTGGTCAGATCATTAACTATGTTCTCACGATAACCAATACAGGTCCCGTGGAGACGGATGCTATCACTGTGCGGGACTTAGTTCCGGAGCAGCTAAGTTTTGTGCAATCCCAACCTGCCGCTAACGTGGAGGGAAGGGAACTCATCTGGACGATGGCTCCCCTGGCACCGGGGCGGTCGCATACCATCCACGCCCAGTTCCGTGCCGAAAGAACCGGCCGGGCCATCAATCGGTGCTCCGCAGTCAGTGCGGACGGTTTGCGTAGCGAAGCAGAAGCTAGCTTAGAGGTGGTTGCACCGGGACTTAGTCTGAGTGTTCAGGGGCCTAATCGTGTTGGTGTGGGGATCCCGGTTCCTTTACAGATTACCTTGACCAATACGGGAACGGGGCCGGCGACCAATGTATTGCTCCGCGCGGATTTTGACCCAGGACTTAGTTATCCCCAAGCCCCGGGGAGCACTGCCCTCACTACCGGGCCATTTACGATAGGAGCCGGTGCCAGTCACAGCGAGAAACTGGTACTGACCCCGGTCAAAGAGGGACAATATCAGATCAGGATAACTGCCACGGCGGACGGCAATTTGCGCGCTGTCGCCGACCATGTGCTCCAGGTAGATAAACCTCAACTACAGTTAGAGATTAAGGCGCCATCAGTCCGCTACGTCCGTGCGCCAGTGGAGATTGACCTTATCGCCCGCAATACGGGCACGAGCTCGGTCAACAATATCTACGTTTCGGCCCAACTCCCTGCGGAATTAGCATTCATTGCTGCCAGCGAAGGGGGGCAGCTTCGGGGATCGGAGGTGAGCTGGTTTGTGCCCAGCTTGGCCCCTGGCGACAGCAAATCCTTCCGTATAACCTGTGCAGCGCAACAACTTACGGAAAAAGCGTTTTGCCGAGCCCAGTTGCGAACCGAATCAGGGGTTTTGCAGACTGCGGAAACCGCATTAGAAATCCGTGGCGCGCCGGCCCTGCGCTTAGAGATGGTAGATATAGGGGATCCCGTAACGGTGGGAAATGTTGTCCGTTATGAAGTTAATGTCACTAACACAGGAAGTTTAGCCGACCGTGAGGTAAGTCTGAGCGCCCTTTTGCCGCCCCAACTGGAGTTAGTCGCCGCCCAAGGTCCAGATAACACGGCTGGACAACTTCAAGGTAATCTGCTGACTTTTCCCAATGTGGCCCGCTTAGAGCCCGGTCAGGTGCTGGTATATCAGATCCAATGCCGGGGTAAAGCTGCGGGCGACGCACGGCTACGTATTGAATTGAGAAGCGCTGCTCTTGGGAAGGAACCTCTTATTCGTGAGGAGTCCACTACAGTGGTCGGGACAGCACCTGCTGCTAACCCCTGACCGCGATTCATTCAATCTGAGTCGCGGCAAGTTGTTGCGAGAAGCATAAGAATCCTAAGCTTGGCTAAGGGGACTTACCACTGATTTTCTTGATCGCCGTGTTGGCAATGGCCCGAAAGTCTTTGTTCTTGGCGAGGAGCTTGTCGGCAAGGAGATTCTTGATTTCACCCACAGCCTCCTTCGCGGCGGGGCCGATGTTGCCCAAGGCCTCGACGATCGCAGCGAGAACTTCCACGCGAGTGGCCAAACCGTCCGCCTTCGCGGGGACTTTAGGAGGATTTTTGAGACGCTGAACGAGAGCTGGGACTGCGGGTGCCGCTTCCGACCCCAGCGATCCTAACGTCTTTGCCAGAGTGCGTAACAATAATGGGTCTTGTGTGGATTCCAAGGCTTGGCTCAGTGCCTTGACCGCTGGCTTACCAATCTTGCCCAAGGCACTGACTGCAGCCTCGGCTTCTTCGCGCTGAGGTGATGATAACAGACTGATGAGGTCAGGAACGGCAGCGGCTGCGTCCGGCCCAATGGCTCCCAGAGCCCGCGCCGCGAACCGGCGCACAAATTGATCCGGATCTTTCAAAGCCACCCGCAGGGCCGCAACTGCGGGCTTGGCTTGTGGGCCAAGTTTCTCCAGAGCCAACGCTGATTGCCGACGCACGTCTGGGTCGGGGGAAGCCAATCCCTTGATATAGGCGGCTACTTCACTCTCCCCTTGGGCCAGAGCCAGATGAGCGGTGAGGCAGCCCAGAGCGAGCGTCGAAAGCACCAGGCCACTCTGGAGCATGGACGTTTTCCTTTGACTCATGGACGCTGAAGGTAGTCGGCCTATTTATTTAGACGCCATAATTGGGCCACGGTTTCGGGCGGTTATAATGTCCAGGGAGAGCATTCCGTGAACCTGGATGACAACGTTTGCTACTGCTTTCACGTAACCAGGCGGAAGTTGATGAACTTCTGTCGCGTGCGAGAACCGCGCGTGGCCAGCCAATTATCCGAATGTGGCGGTGCGGGCACTGGCTGCGGTTGGTGCGTACCCTTTCTGAAGATGATCTTTCGACAGTGGCAGCATGGCGTCAACATCCAGGAACTGGAAGAGATAACCGCCATGGAGTATGCGCAGCGACGGGCAGCCTACATTCGCGCAGGTAAGGGAAAGCTCCCACGGGGTGTTGAGTTACTTTCCTCGGAACCGAGTGAGCCGCGGGCGCGGAACGACGACTCGCCTCAGGCCCAGGCTTGATCAAGTCTGCCAATATCCCATAGCTCTGCTCTATATCAACAGAACTCTAATCAGGTCGTTCCCTCACGGCCATAATGCACCATAGCCATAGTGCGCCATACCAGTAAATTGCCATTGGCCATCAGCAGAACGCTGACTTGAAGTGCGCTTTACACTGCCGTGAGAAAACTCAGGTGGAATGATTGAAATAGGGATCGTTACCATTTTTGCAATTTTATATTCATATGGGTACTGCAAATCGGTTGATTAACTATTGGTTAGCAAGGAAGAGATTGTGCTAAGGGATAATGGCACTAACGTTAGGCAATTCTATGGCCGAGGTGGCTATGCCTCAATGCGCAAGATGACCATGCTGAGAGTTTGCTCAAGAGAAAATGTCCAAATAAGTCCACGCGTGCGTGAACATAGCGAACGTGCGCAAAAAACCTGCGACTGATGGGAACAGCTTACCTATTTCGTGAGGCCAGCGGTCTATGAAGGGGTTGTGTGTCCGACAAGTGCCAACCTGGCAATTATCAGAAATTTGACACATAAGACTCAGCACCCGTGGAAATAGCCGCACGATAGTTAAATAATGCTCTGTCATATCAGAATACGTTGGACTACGATGTGTTGTAAGACAGGTTCTAATAGCTTGCAGATAATCCGAAACAGGATGGAACCTTAATCCTACAAGCTTACGATCCTCATCCTCAAGTGCCATGTCGAGATAAACGTGTCCGTAAGAGGGGGGAACAAGAGTTTTGCCAATGGATAGTGCGGCCCGGACTGTCAGCGGACGGCACCGCCGTTGATGCGAATGATTTGCCCGGTGACGAACGAGGCTTGGTCGGAGACCATCCAGCAGACGACGGCGGCGACATCTTCCGGAGTGCCCCAACGACGGAGAGGAGTTTCGGAGATCGCCCGCTGTTGCCAGTACTCTGAGGCTTTCTCAGCCCAGGCGGTACGAATCCAGCCCGGAGCCAGACAATTGACGCGTACTTCGGGAGCAAGATTAACGGCCAGGCTGCGCGTGAAGGCCATGATGGCTCCTTTGGCCAGGGCAAAGAGTTCTCCGCTTTCGCCGTCCATACCGGTTTCGGCCTGATCCCAGCCCATGTTGACGAGTACGCCCCAACCGCGGGATTTCATTCTTGGCCCGACTTCACGGCACAGGCGCACAGTGCCGAGCACGTCCGTGTGCCATAGCAGATCAAGCTTGGCTTCGTAGGACCGTCGGCGATTCGCGCCGGTAAGAATGTCGGCCCCCGCATTGTTAATCCAAAAGTC
Organism: Gemmatales bacterium; assembly: GCA_025056555.1. Lineage (GTDB taxonomy): Bacteria > Planctomycetota > Planctomycetia > Gemmatales > HRBIN36 > HRBIN36. The sequence goes on from JANWVZ010000042.1 coordinate 5,686, forward strand.
CACGGGTCTAATCTGCGACCACACTTGGTTGACCAGTTGTCGGCAGGCATCGGCGTCGGCGATGTCGGCAAAAAGGCACCAAGCCTGCACCCCCAGATGGCGGGCTTGAGCAGCTACCTGCTCCGCGGCCGTGCGAGAGCGATTCGCATGGATGATGACGTCGGCGCCGCGCTGGGCCAGAGCCAACGCGATGGCCCGGCCGATACCTGTCGAAGCCCCTGTCACCACTCCACATCGGCCTCGCAGGTCTTGCCGCGATAAGTCGGCCAGGAGTTCTACAATGCTGCGACGGAGTACGGGGTGGATCAGGGTCGGCGCCAGTTCAGCCAGCGGTCCCAGTACGAAAGGTCGTTGATGCAGACGCGGATGAGGCACAGTCAGGTCAGGAGTTTGGATCACTTCCTCGCCATACAGCAGTAAGTCGAGGTCGAGAGTGCGCGGGGCGTAGCGCTCTGCCCGCTCGCGACCGAGTGCTGTCTCGATACGGAGTAATTCCCGATGCAGTTCCTGGGCCGAAAGGTCTGTGTCCACGGCGCAGACGGCATTCAGGTAACGCGGTTGATGAGGCGGGCCGCCCACCGGGTCGGTCTCCCAGTAGCGCGAAACAGCTACCAGATGCAGCCCAGGCGTTTGCCGTAACTGGGACAGGGCGGCATCTAGATGAGCATGACGATCTCCGAGATTACTTCCCAGTGCGATGTAGGCCCGTATGGACATTGCGATTCGGTGTTGTCGTGTTTCCCGGCTGATTGTTTTTTCCTTGCTGCACGGAAGTCCCTAGCAGTTCAGGGATCCTGACTCGCTAGGAGTTCTCAATCACCGGTTAAGGGATTCAGAACTGTCGGTCGGATATTCCTCCCGAATGCGCCTGCGGCCATAAATAGCGGGTGGCGTCCTCAAGGGCGTCAATCTGACCTGCCAGAGAGTAATGTTTACGCTTACGGAAGGGACCGGAAAGGCGTAGGGAAGGACGACATTTACCGCTGCTGCGCCACATCGCCTGGGTAGGAAAAGCTAGCTCATGTTTCGTTCCAAGTCTCCTATTTTGCGAGATATGCTTTAGCCGGCTGAAAAGCAGGTTAGATGTTCAGGATAGCATCTTTCCGACATCGTCCTGGTTCTCTCAAGACGTGGGACGGCAAATCCGGCTACGGAAGATAAGCTGCTGTCCGAATCTGGGGTTTTAGAGTCGTCGGCACTGGTTGGTCAGCGAGCTGAATCTGAAGACCAAGTGGACTATTGCCGCTATAATCTCGCCCAGTGATACGGGAGAGCGTGACGCAAGGCAACAGCTTTGAGATTTGAAGGGAAACCGAGGTGCGAGGTGGAGTATGAAACCAGGGGCCGCGTGGGGGTATCAGATGAGTTGTGCCGCCTTGTTGGGAGGGATGTGTGGGGTACTGGTGTTGAGCGAGTGTCAGGTGATCTCGTCCGCAGCGGCCAAGCGACCGATTCCGCCCGAGCAGGTGGTGCGGCAATGGGTGCTGCCGGCCGGTTTTCGCGCCAGCGTGTTCGCCGCGGAGCCGCTGGTGCGCCAACCTATCGCTCTGTGTTGGGATGATCGGGGCCGACTTTGGGTCGTGGAGAATCTTACCTATGCCGATTATCGCACTAACTACGATCTCAACCTGCGGGACCGCATCGTGATTTTCACGGATGAGGATAGTGACGGCCATTGCGATGGACGAAAGGTGTTCTGGGATCAGGGGCAGCGAGTTACGAGCGTGGCTGTGGGTTTCGGGGGAGTGTGGGTATTGGCGGCACCGCATCTGCTGTTCATTCCGGATCGCGACGGGGATGATAAGCCCGATGGGGAGCCTTTGGTATTGCTGGACGGGTGGGATTCCGGTCCCGTGCGCCATAACATTGTCAACGGTCTGAAGTGGGGTCCGGATGGTTGGCTTTACGGTCGCCACGGCATCCAGGCGACTTCCTTCGTCGGAAAGCCGGGCACGCCCCGCGAGCAACGGATGCCGATTAATTGTGCCATTTGGCGTTACCATCCGACGCGGCACGTGTTCGAAGTCGTCTGTCGAGGCACGACCAATCCGTGGGGCTGGGATTTCAACGAATACGGGGACATGTTTTTCATCAACACGGTGATCGGGCATCTGTGGCATGCCATTCCGGGTGCCCATTACCGCCGCATGTATGGCGAGGATTTCCACCCGCATTTGTACGAACTAATCGATCAGCACGCGGATCATTATCACTGGGACACTTCTTTACGCTGGGATCAGACACGCGAAGCAACGGGGCAGACGGACAAATTGGGAGGCGGACACGCTCACGCCGGACTGATGATTTACTTGGGAGACAATTGGCCCGAAGCGTATCGTGGCCGCCTCTTTACGTTGAATCTCCATGGTCGGCGGATCAATCAGGAGATTCTGGTAAGGCATGGTTCCGGGTATGTGGGCAGACATGCGCCAGACTTCTGCCGTGTCCCTGACAGTTGGTTCCGCGGTATTGAGTTGCTTTACGGGCCGGATGGAGGGGTGTTTGTGGCAGATTGGAGCGATACAGGAGAATGTCATGAAGACGATGGGGTGGACCGCGACTCCGGCCGCATCTACAAGATTGTCTATGGTCAACCCAGAAAGCCAGTGCTGGGTGATGTATCGCGACTTACGGATGCTCAATTAGTCGAGTTACTAGGACATCGCAACGATTGGTACGTGCGACAGGCTCTGCGTAATTTACAAGAACGGGCGGCTACGGCACGTTTATCCAGCGAGACTGCCCAGCTTTTGCACCAGCGGTTTCGGCAAGAAACCGACACGGCACGACGGCTGCGCATCTTGTGGGCCATCTACGTTACGGAAAATGCTACCCCACAATGGCTCAATAGTCTGCTCGAGGATCGGGATGAGTATATTCGCGCCTGGGCCGTGCGGCTGCTGACGGATCGGGAACCGTTGGCTCCCGATATTCACGCCGTTCTCCAGCGCTGCGCGGAAAGGGAAACCTCGGCCTACGTCCGGCTTTATCTGACCGCAGCACTGCAACGCCTGCCGATAGCACAACGCCCGGCCTTAGCGGAACCGCTGCTCCGTGGGTTGGACGCAACCGACCACAACCTGCCGCTGTTGACCTGGTATGGTATTGAGCCTGTCGTGGCCGCGTATCCGGACACGGCATTACGGTGGTTGCGGGAGATTCGAGTCCACCAACTGCGACGTTTCATCGTGCGGCGCTTGGCCAGCGATTGGGAACATCAGCAGTCTGCCTTGAATGAGATACTACGCTGGTCAGCACAGGCGGATACCGAATCACAGCGTGCGGTATTGCGCGGCATCCAGGAGGCAATTCGCGGTTGGCAAAAAGTATCTCCTCCGGCCCACTGGAAGGAACTGCAGGCAACGTTTCTGAACTCTACGGATCCGGAAGTGCGGGAATCAGCGAGGCAGCTGGCGGTGGTTTTTGGCGATGGACGAACACGGCAGGAGTTGTTGCGTCTCGCCCTGGACAGCCGCGGCGATGGTGAGGCGCGCCGCGCAGCCTTACGGGCGCTGCTTAAGAATCCGACGAACGACCTGCTTCCGGTTCTGAAGCAACTGCTGCACGATCGCAGCACAGCCGGAGTAGCGGCAGCGGGATTGGCGTATTGGAATGATGCCGACATCCCTGGCGCTATTCTGGCGAGTTATCCGCGGATCCGCCCGGAAGATCGGCCATTGGCGATTGGCACGCTGGCCTCGCGACCAGCTTGGGCTTGGGCATTATTGCAAGCGGTAGCCCAGGGCCGCGTTGCCGCCGCTGATATAAGTCCTTATCACGCCCGGCAGATTGCCAGTTTGGGGGATGAAAAGTTAGTGCAAATGTTGCGCCAATATTGGGGAGAAATTCGCCATAGTCCCGAGGCCATCCGGCAACAATCAGCGCAATGGAAAACGTACCTGAACACGGAGCGATTACAAACTGCCGATCTGACGCGGGGACGGGCCTTGTTCGGGAAATTGTGCAGTCAGTGTCATCGCTTGCATGGTGAGGGGCAGGTGGTTGGTCCTGATTTGACAGGGGCTCACCGGGATAATCTGGACTACCTTCTGGAAAACCTGCTGGATCCGAGCGCTGTGGTGCCGGCGGATTTTCGCATGTCCGTCCTGGCTCTGAAGGATGGCCGAGTGATAACTGGCGTCGTTGTGCAGCAAACCGACCGTACTCTCGCGGTGCAAACTCAACAAGAACGCCTCATCCTCGATCGCCAACTGGTGGAGCAAATCAAGCCCACGAGTTTGTCGCTTATGCCCGACAATTTGCTGCAAGGACTGGCACCGGAGGAAGTGCGTGATCTAATCGGCTATCTGATGTCGCGAACGGCAGGGAGATAGGTGAGGATGGCCGACAGGGCTGACGTCGTCCGAAAGTGTGCAGACAAGATCGGCGTCGCCTGGAAACTTGGATGAGGGTGCCAATGCGTTGCTTCGCGGGCCTTTAACTGCTGGAGCGCAACACCTGGAGCATGGACAGGTGAAGGGAACCATTACTGGCCAGGAAATCGCGGTGATGGAGAACGTATGGCTGACCGTCGGGATTCGTTACCGTGCCGCCGGCTTCCTGCACCAGACATACACCTGCACAGACGTCCCAGGGCTGGATTTCGTAGCTCCAGCAACCATCGGCGCGGCCAGCAGCCAGCCAGGCAAGATTGAGACTGGTGCAACCTATGCGCCGCACGGCACGACTCTGCAAAGCGAAAGCCCGCCAGGCGCTGAAAACATATTCTTTACCGCGGCAGTCTGTAGGAAAACCTGTTAGTAATAAGGCATCCTTCAAATGCTCACATTCGGAAACGTGAATGCGTTGGCCATTGAGCCAGGCACCTTGGCCTCGCGCGGCCGTAAACATTTCGCGGCGTAACGGATCATATACCACCCCAGCTACAGGTACACCATGGTTCATCAGGCCGATGGATATCGCATAGCAAGGCAGGCCGTGCACATAGTTCGTAGTGCCATCCAGCGGGTCTACAACCCAGCATAATCCCGACCTGCTCAGCAAGTGTTGGGCCGATTCCTCACCAACAAAATCCACTTCAGGAAAGCTCTGCCTCAAAACTTGGTGGATGGCCTCCTGAGCGGCCATGTCGGCTTCGGTGACCAAATCGTTAGGGCCTTTTTCGCGCACAGAAATTCCTTGCTGCCAGCGAGCCAGGACGTCGGCGGCACTTTGGGCAGCGTGTTGAGCGACGTTCAGAAGGGTGTGCCAATCTAAGGTCATGGGTTCATACCAATTCACTGAGTTCTTGGCATGCACCTGGTGCTTGTGCCTGGCAAGATTATAATGGGAGATGAATAGGAAAAGCTATAATGGCCGGGAAGCCGCTCTGAACTGGTCCTCGATGCAAATCTGGGAGTGGTCCTTGTTGGTGTGTCCGCTGGCGGTGAACGAGCTATCTTGTTAATATCATGGGGAAGTCGCCGCCAAGCTGGGAGAAAAGTGGTGCGGCTGGCGAAACGAGTCATTGGGCTGGCTTTGGTGCTCCTGGGGATAAGCTCCAACGGGCCGGCTCAGGAAAAGCCTGCGAGTGCAGAAACTCTACCGGCAGCCCCCAAACCGGCGCTGCCTTTGTCCCAGTTGCCGTTTCCCGCCAATCACATAGTAGTCATCACGGATGATTTGCGGAAGGCTTTGGAACAAATGTCGGTGCGCTGGGTGCTGTTGTCGCCCGAAACGTATCGCGAATTGTTGCGTCAGGCAGAACGGAACCAGACCAATGACCCGACGGCGCAACGTGTCTTTGCCGAGTGTCATTATCGTGGCCTGGTCAGCACACTCTCAGCAGCCGGGGGCCGAGCGATACTGTATCTCACGTTACGACTGGTTTTTATCAGCCAGCAACCTGAACAGAAAATTGAACTGGGCTTGAAGCGAGCGAGGTTGACTCGAGCAGAACTGGATGGGAACAAGGTACGATGGGCCAGCGCGGAGAATGGTCTGGCTCTGTATGTGCCGCAACCGGGCCGACACGAGCTGCTTTTGGAGATGCCCTTGGCCGTCACTTATGACCCGGCGCAGCGACAATATATCGTTACCCTGGAGGATGCTCCGCCGGCAGTTATTACCACGCTGGAGATTTACGTTCCTGGCCGAGTGCTTACGGCTCAAGTTGCTGGAGTGGGGACAGTCAGTGCGAAATATGGCGAGTGGCCACTGGGCTCGCAAACCCCTGGAGCCAGCCAATCGTTTACAGGTACGCGCTTGCATTCCGCGGCACTGGGAACGCTCCGCAAGCTGGAACTGAGCTGGCAGTCGGCGGAGAGCGCGGAAACCGGGCCGGTCGGCGTTATGGAAAGTCGCATGGAAGTTACGGTGCGCGAGCGATCAGTGGAGACAGAGGCTCGGCTGAGCCTGACTTGGCATCGCGGCTCGGTTGCTCAGCTGCGTTTCCGCCTACCCCCCAACAGCACGCAAGTCTTCTGGGCCGATGAAAATCGCTCCGCCTGGAATCCGCTACGCCCCGATGCTCAGGGGACGTTCCTGCTGAGACTCCCAGCGCCAATCCAGGGAGGAAGTCCACCCTGGGTCGGCTACCTCCGCTGGCAGCAAAGCTTACCCGAAAAGGGCCCGGCACGCCTGCCAATCGGTCGCCTGGAGGTATTGGAACCGTCGGAATGTCAGCAGGTCGGCAGCGTGGATATTCGTAACCCAGATAATCGCGCGTTGAGCTTTGCAGGCAACGCCGTGCAAGTCGAAGCCAACCGTTTCCGTTACTGGTTTCAACCGGTCCAATTAGAATTGCGAGTGGATGAGACGGCTACGCTTCCGCCCGTCTTGGAAACTCAGGGTCAGTACCAGGTTACGGTAACCACCACGGCGGTGATTGTGCGCAGCGATTGGCAAGTCACCCGTGCAGTGCGCGCCAATTTGCAGGAATTGGTCTTCAGCTGGCCCGAGGGTTTTGAGCTGGACCGGCGTGGCCTGCCTGCAAATTTACTGGTCGATCATCCTCAGCCTAACCAAGTGCGTGTGCGTCTGGCCGGAGGTGGAACTTTTCCACGCAGCGTGAGCTTGGAAGGTTGGTGGCCAATCTCTGTAAACGCCGCCGAGCCTGACCCAGCGTCGAATGGATATACGAGTAACCTGTTGTTCGCGCTACCTTGGCCGCACAGCGCTTGGGGAGAGCAGGGGAATCAGCGGGTCGCTTACCAGGTTCAAGTCTTAGCAGCAACTGTGCAGTTTCCAGCTATTCGCGACAGTTATTATGAACTTGCCCTGGGGCCACGCACTCGTGGTTTACTCCCGCCGGGCGGGCAACGGATAATGGCCGCCCTGCCGTTGCACCTGCCGGCTGAGTTGCGCTGGGACGCCCACCAAACTGACCATGAGATTGTGCTGGACTTGGGATTTCGTCGGCGTTTGCCGGTGGCACGCTGGGAAGGCCGACTCTGCTTGACCCGCAAATCCTGGCGCCTGGAGCAGACGCTGCAGCTGCAATTCGTTGGCCCGCCGCCCGCCATGCTCAGGTTGCAATTACCTGCAGAATTGCGCGACTTACAGCGGGTGCGGCTGCGCACTTTCAGCAGCGACAATCCTGCTTCCCCTCCCCGCGAAGAATGGCTTCGTTTACTCGAGGGACCCGGCTCGGCCGAGGATCCGTTACAGCGCTTCGTCGCGCTGCCCGCTCATGTCGGCGCGCGGTGCCAACTCTTCGTTACACATACTGCCGAGCTGCCGGTTGAGCGGCCCTTGCCCCAGGTCCTGGCCGTACCCCTGCTCCTGCCCGACCGACGCGACGTAGATTTACAACACGGGCAGCTGGAATGCTGGCACACTAAAGACATCAGCATAGTGCCTGCCGGTAAGACCCCGTGGCAGAATACGCTGGCACTGGCTCCGGGTGAATTCTTAGCTCCGGATCTGGTGCTGGTCAGCTCGGCCTGGGATCATCCATTGGCCCTGGAAATTCATTCGGCAGCAGAGCAAATGTGTTTCGCTGATCGTGCTCTGGTCCTGGTGGAACATCAACCATCCCAGAGACAGAGTCGGGTGAGCATGAAGTATTGGCTGACACGTTTGAGTAGCCATCAATTGACCTTTCGTTTGCCACCGAGGACTTACCTGATCGAGGTCAAGATGAATGGCCAGGTGATCACTCCAGCGCTGCAGTCACCTCAGGAGGAATCCTCAAAGTGGCAAATCCGCATCGAACCGTCGGCACTGGTCAAGCCGGTCCTGCTTGAGGTGACCAGCCGCCGTTCTTCAGCCTGGTCGTCCCTGGTCGAGGTCTGGCCTCTGTCTTGGCAACCGCACATTGAGGTAGGGGTAACTCGTTGGGCCTTAGAGCTGGGGAGCAATTGGCGTCCTGTGTATGTCCAGACCGCAGCCACGCCCGAGCAGGCATGGACCTGGCATGCCGACAATCTGATGTTCTGGAATTGGTGGCGATTCCCTGCCCGTGCCCACAGTCACAAGAGCCTGGAACATTGGCTGGCCACTGGACGCGAAGAACCTTCTCCAGAAGCCACCGCCTCGCAGTGGTACACCTGGCAACAGCCGGGAGCTTTGGAAAGCATCCAGATGGTAGTAGCCGGCTGGCATGCGTGGCTTTTGAGTTGTTCCCTGGCAGCGGTCGCGCTAGGGGCTTTATGGCTCTATGGGCCGCGGTGGCTGCGCTGGAGTAGTTTGGCCCTGGTGCTGACCCTGCTCACCAGTGTCGCGCTCATCAGTACCTGGACGTTGCTCGCCATACTGGCGGGTGCCTGGCCCGGCTTGGTAGTAACTGCGGCCCTGGTCGTTATTATTGAAGGGCAGCGCTGGTGGTGGGAAAGACGTTTGGAGAGACTGGCCGGGTTTGCGCCAATTCCACCCGGTTCAACAGTTCAGAGCATACCTGCCAGTCCGGCTGCCAGTCCAATCCGTTCAGCCGTTGCCCCGACGGTGCCGCCCACCCCCTCGGCTGTCAAATCACGACCCAAAGCCCCCAGCACCCAGTCGCCTGCCGGCGGGGAGAACCCGAATCCGTCATGAAGACAATCTTTCTGCGATTGGTTCAGCACGACGTGCGTGGCTCCAAGCAGTCGAGAGCGCTGCTGATGGGGCTGATATATGTGGTGTTTCCCGGACTGCTGGTATGGGGGCAGGAATTTCGACTGCGCCACGTTCAGCTCGACCCCCAAGCTGCCGAAGCCGAGTTAGCCCGTCAGCCGGGATGGACTCGTGTGCCGCGGGACGAGTTCGATAAAGTCCTCCGAATGCTTGCAGTGCATCAGCAGGCCGCCCTTCGTAAACCCGTCATCCTTCAGGCACATTATCTGGCACGATATGAAGAGGCGGGGCTGGTAGGAGAAGGGCACTGGCTGATGTACTGTCCCGAGGGATGTGCTCCATCTGTTCCTTTGACCCATCTTTCGCCGGCCCTACGCTCTCCTGTGCGTGTGAACGGACAGGTAGCCCGTGTGGGGGTTGGCGCGCAGGGCGAAGTTGTCTTCGGAGTCACGTCCCAAGAACCGCGAAGCCAGGACAATGGTGGAAGTGCGAACGGTCGGGCCGAGTATCAGGTGGAGTTCAGCTGGTCTGCGCGCTGGGAGCGGCGTCGTGGCGAGTTATCAGCCAACCTGGAAGTGCCTCCGGCTCAGATGACGACGTTGAGCTTCGAGGTTCCTGCTACCTGGCGGGTTAGCTTGCGAGGTGTGGAAGCCAGTCTCGTGAGCGTAGCACCTGTGCCGGACGCGCCTGACTGGCTTCGTTACCTGTGGGCACTCCCGGCGGAGTCAACACGTCTGGAAATCGCACTGAGCCAACCGGCGTTGCCCAAGCAGTCGCCACTCGTCCACGTGCGCCAGCAGGCAGAGTATGTTCTGGATAGCGGCGGCTGGCAACCGCGTTATCGTCTGGAACTGGAGACGTCTGAACACGAGCTGCCGGGGTGCACGGTGGTGTTGCCTCCCGGCCTGGAAGTAACCAGTGTGCAAGAACGGTTACGCGGAATTTCTGCGGAGAACTGGACTCAGACAAAGACAGCGCAACGTACTTGGCTTTGGATTCGCTGGCCGGCACAAACCCGTCGGGCGGAATTGGACATCCTTTGCCGTACTCAGCCCTGGCAGTGGGATAGACCATTAGCGTTAGTCTGGGCGCAAGTCGAACCAGCGGCTTCGCTGGGGACGAGCCTCAGCGTCCGCTGGCGTCCCGAATTGGCCCTGAGCGGCTGGGCGTTCGGTGATTTTCATCCGCAACAGCCGCCCCAATTCAGCCGGGAGGGTTACTGGCAACTGAATCTGGAGCCAATCAGCCCACACTGGCTCGGACCGGTTCAATCGCCACGAGTCACGGTCAGTCGCCAAAGGGCGGACGTCACCGTGCAGGCGGAGTTAGCCTGTCATCTGGGCGCTTCGGAGAGCCGTATTACTGCTCACCTGAATTGGCAAATACGTTCGGGCTCAGTTTTTCGCCTGGCAGTGCGCCTGCCTGCAGGTTGGCTGTTGGAGGATGGACAGATTTTCGCAGGAGACAATTCGGCCGAATGGGTATGGCGTCGTGAAGGGCAGCGCATTTGGGCAGAGTTGTCCCAAGGAACGCTCCAGGCCCCGGCCCAAGCTCGTATGACTCTCCGTCTGCGTGCGGAAAAACCGCAGCCGGACTTCCTGACCGCTGGGGATTGGTCTTTGCCCGAAATCGTGCCAGAACAAGTTTCCTGGGCGCAGGGGACTTGGTCTCTCACGCTGGAACGCTTCCGCGACGAGCGGGGTCGGCGTTATCCGATAGGCTCGCTCTGGCCGGGCAATCCCTGGCCTTTGCGCCCCGGTGTGTCGGCGAGCAGCGAAGCAATGAAACCAGCTGCCGATTACGTTTTCACTGGTCCGATTCCGAGCGCGGCACGGATGCGCGTGTTACCGGTGCCCGCTCGGTATCGGCTGCTCCTGGCTACTCACGTCGAGGCCCAAGTTCCGGAAGCCCCCGAAGAGTCCTTAGCCAAGCCCCGACGCATTCAGGTACGCTGGTCGGCCCAGGTCGAGCCGATTTGTGGACTGGTGCGCGCGGTCACTTTGCGATTTGCCGGCGAAATGCCCGATTTGGATTGGCGCCTGGCTGCGGGCGAAGCCCGCTTACAACGCGTGGAACGAATTGTCGAACGGCAATCGCCCAATACCCACCAGCACACCTGGACTAATTTTCGTTTCACCTTCGATGCCCCATTGCTCGCGCCGATACGTCTCCAAGCAGATTGGCTCTACGCCATCTCAGAAAACGAAGGTGCAGCGCGCGCCTCAGGTCCGCCCGTTGTGGCGCAGTTTCCTTTACTGTGCGGACAAGAGGCAGAGTTCTGGGAGGGGCAGCTGAACGTAGCCCAATCCTTGCCGAGCCATTGGCAGTTCGCTGTGCAACATCCCCAGCGTTCTGCTCACACGGACGGTTTTCGTGCGCTGGACGCGCTGCCCTGGGGCTACACGGAACCGGGCCTGGTGCAAATCCGCGAGCAATCTATGGACACCCCTCCTGCTGTGATCGAAGGGGCGTTGCTCGGGCTGAGTTGGGACGGTGGCTCGCATCTGCGCGCCGATTATTGGGCTTGGACTCACATTCCTGCCTTTCCCTCGGACCGAGACACCCTTACAGCAGACAGCACAACTTGGCGCCTGCGTGTACCCGCGGAGGCTCAGATAAAAAGTGCGAGCCTGTGGCGCTTGGTAGATGGCCAGGCGATTCGCGGGGGAGAGGTGCACACCTGCGCTGCCTCGGAGGAACTGCTGTTCACGAATGTCCCCCCCGGTCCGGTGCTGTTTCATGTTCAATACGTCCAGGATATCTCCGTCTGGCACTGCGTGGCGCGTTGGCCGAGATTGCTGCCGACTTGGGGTTCCGGCATAACGCTTTTGGGCCAGCGCGTTGTCCTTCGCTTGCCTCAGGCCTGGTCGCCATTACAACGCTGCGGCGTGCTTCGTTCTTCTCGTGCAGAGGACCTGCTGAGCGATGCCTTAGCCGCCTCGCACACGGAGATGCCGGCCCACCTGGCCGTGAGCCTTTGGCAGAGGCGCGCCTCGGACGGTTTTATTGCTCCGCTTCGACACGAAAGCTCCGCTTTGCCGGAGTGGCACCTTTCCAGCCAGGGATTCTCGGGATGGGAGTTGAGTAAGGCAGCGTGGGATACACCGCTCATCTGGGTGCAACGGGAGCGTACCCATGCGCTGGCCGCCATGACCGCTATGCTCATCCTGATACCCGGTTTCGTGTTGCTGCGCTGGTATCAACGCTGGTTGGTTCCAGCCGGCGCGATTCTGTTCCTGGCCGGCACACTGAGTCTGATTTGGTTACCTGCCGACCTAAGCGGGTTGAGTTTTTGGCCGTTTGCGACTTTATTTGTGCTGAGCATTCGCGCCATTCGTCTGGCAACTATCGTGGAGCCGATTTCCGTTGCGGAGCCGGGGCCTGCTGAATGGTTTACCGCGCCTTCAGCACGGTCAGCCGCTTGGTGGCTCGTCCTGGCAACGACGTTAATAGCGGCAGCCAATTGGCCCACAATTGCCGATGAGCTTCAGGAAACTGGCTCCAAACCTGCCCCAGCGGGAGATACCAAAGAACCTCCCTCGATTACCGTGTTCCATTACACTGAATCGGATGATGGCGCACGTCGCTCCTGGGTACTGGTACCGCTGGTGTGGTGGGAGCGCTGGCAAGAACAGGCTCAACAAAGAGAAAGGGGAAGCCCCTGGTATATCACCGCCTCTCGTTGGTTCGTGGACGTTCCCCCAGCGGTGTTCGGAAAGCCGCCAGTTGCGCATCCCCATCCAGCGAAGATCACCTGGGAACTGGAAGTTGCTTTGCTGAAAGAGCACGGTGTAATCCCCTTGACTGTGGGCGGTATCCGTTGGCAATCCGTGGAGCAACTGGATGACATCAATTCACCGCGTCCGGTAGATGTTACTCCGACCGAGACCGGTTTGGTTGTTCGAATGAAAGGTCGCGGCACGCATGTTTTACGACTGACTGGGGAACTGGATGTCCAGGTGAGTGATCAGGAAGGCCGACTCGGCTGGAAAACGATGCCGCTGCCATTTGCGCAGTTGCAGATCAGGCTGCCGAGTTCCGCATTGCCAGGAGATTCTCGAACATCTCGGGGCCGTGTCGTTTGGCAACGTGTGAACCAGGTTTCGGACACAGCGGGCTGGCAAGGCTCGACTGATCTGGGGCCGACAGCAGAAATCCTCCTGAGTTGGCAGGCGCTCGACCCGCAGCGACCGGAATGGACTGTAGAAGAGTATCATTGGCTGAATGTGGAAGCCCGCGAACTCCGCTGGTACGCCGCCAGCCAATTCCAGGTCACACGGGGACGTCTGAACGAGGTGGTCTTGGCTATCCCCGAAGGCTTCCTCGTACGTTCCCTGGAGGGCCGATCTGCCGGTGGTTCTGTCATTCCGCTCCGCCTGGACGCAATTCGCGACAAAGGACACTATCGTATCCTGAGAGTAGCCGTAAATGAGCCCATCAAAGGCAGTTTCACTTTGCTGGCACAATACAGCCTGGATCCCAGTCAGGTCAGTGTCTGGTGGCTAGGTCACAAACTCCAGGCAGCCTCTATCCTGAGCTCCCCTGCGTTTCTGGCCGCGGGAGCGCAATTCATCACGTGGGCAGATACAGTCGAAAAACAAACGTTCCGACGCAGGACACTCTGGCTGCGTCCACCCTATGTGATTCCCGAGGGCAAGAACACTTGGCGTGGCGCCTGGCTGGCCTGTCAGTCCGAAGAGCGCACGAATCTGCGCATGTCGGTGCGGTACGGTGCGAAACCGTGGACCTCCTCGACAGAGGCTCTGAAACGTTGGCCCCACGCTCTCTGGGTTAGTGGAGACATGGCCATCCCGCCAACGACTCCCCCTGTTTCGGCAAACTTCTTTCAACTGTTGCATCCAAGCGCCTGTTTACAGATTCAGCTGAGCCCTTCCAGTTCACCGCTGACCGCAGCTTCGACCCTGGTCCTGGAATTGGACTGGTACCAGGCTCAGGTCCTGTTGCGGACTGAGTTGCAGGCGGAAAGCGGCCACCTGCCCGTAGCCGTGCTGGTACAGATGCCAACGGGTTTGCGCGTGACGGAAATCACCTCCGAACAAGTTGCCGATTGGCAACAGGAAGGTTCACAGCTTCGCCTGTGGTTGCGATCAGGACTAGGGCGGGCCAATGTGCTGATTCGCGGCACGTTACCCGTGACTGGATCCGCGGATCAGCGAACCCTGGCTCTCCCGTCCATATATTTCTCCGGCTTCCGCACCTCAGCCGTGCGTATCGAGTTGAACGCCGCAGGAAGAGTCAACTTCCGCTTGGCCAGGAGTCAGGGACTGATTCCGGTCAGCCAGTCGGAATCTCAAGTCAGTTTCCATGCGCCGTCGAGTAACTTCAGTGGAGTCGTAGAACTTCAGCCGGTTCCGGTGCGTTATGTCGCTCAGTTAACTTCCATCTGGAAGCGTTCCGCGGACTGGCATTGGGAAACTCAGGTGGATTGCCGGAGCACTGCCGGCCCGATTCGTCAAGTCGTTGTCCAAATAGAACATTGGCCGGGCCCACCTCCTGTGGTCGTCTCCGAGGAAATCCACGCGGTGCACATCCAGGCGCTACCGTCGGGACAAGGCTACCGCATTCGCGCGGAATTCCCGGAAGCTGCTTCCTGGTTTGACCAAGCCGTGCGCCTGCGCATTCTGGGCAGGTTCGTCGTTGATAATCACCATGGCGGCACTCGCCTACCCGCTTTTCACTTACCCGACGCACAAAACGTTCGGCATCGGTTAACCGATTGGCCGCGCCATCTGATTCTTGAAAATGCCGTGGCCGAAAGTGGAACCTGGCGCTTGCCAGGAGGAGCCTCGGCTCCCGCGGTTACCTGTCGGCCGGTTGCGGCACATCCCTCCCCGACCAAATTGGTCGCCACTCACCTGGATGTCTGGCAGGCACAGTCTGATCAGATTTTGCTTCAGTTCACTGCTTATCTGATGCAGCCGCCAAGAACGTGGTTGTCGGTGCAACTGCCCACTTCTTCGGTTCTCCTCAGCGCCTTTCTCAATGACCAAGCGATCATGTGGCATCGCGACCAGGCCGACTCATATCGTCTCCCCTTATTGGCGCCCTCGGGATTCTCCTGTCTGCGCCTCATCTACCAAGTCAGTCAAGTAACCGTCGAAGCACCATTACCTCGACTCGATGGTCAAGCCATTTCCACAATCTGGCTGCAACGTTGGCATCCAATGCTGCAAGATTATTTCCCCGGAACTGCCTCTGAAGCAGTTCTTGGCCAGCAATGGGCGTTAGCGGAATCCATTCTTGAGTTTCTCAACCAGGAATCTCAGCTGGACTTTGTCGAAGGCTCACCTGGTATGGGAGTCATGATTACGCTGATGAACGAGTTACTCCAGGCACCCAGGCGCACCGCCGTGATAACTGATGTGGTGCATAAACGTTGGCAGGCCCTCCAGCAGCAATGGACGGAACTAACCACTGGCCCTCGCTTCGAGGCGATGCGTCGCCTGTCCGCTTCGGCAAGCACTTTCGAGATTTCCCCTACCTTGAAACCCCGCCGTCCTTTCTTGGCAGCTCAACCGGCGGGCCGGCGCTGGCGGGGCGGCGAGACTTGGCCGAACGATGCCCCAATCATTAATTTCTGGAGCGATAGTACTTCGGCTTGGTTAGCCAGTCTGGCTCTGGCAGGTGTCGTCGCGGCCACTTTGTTCTTGGTCTTGTTTCCTCTGGGCCGAGTATTTCTGCAACGCTTGGCTCCCGAATTCGTCCTGGCAATTGCTGGGGTCTGGGCCATCTTCATCGAACCCCGCTGGTGTGCGCTAATAGTGGCTGTACTCGGTGTGTACTGGCGCTACCGACGCTGGCTCGCTCGACGCACTCTCCTGCGAAACCAAGCCTTCCTTCTGCATCTTGACCGCTAAAGCGGGGGCCCCCGTTCCCGGCCGGCGCTCTATGATGATGATAGCAAGGCCACGGCACTGACGCGAGGACTTTCCCATGCCTCGAACTTTTGAAGGGCACGGTATTCGCTTTCAGTATCCCGATAACTGGGAACTGGAAGAGATGGAAATGGACCCGGGCTGGATGGTCTCGGTGCAAAGCCCCGACACGGCCTTCATGCTCCTGAGTATGCATCCCCCGGAACTGACCGTGGACGAAGTGTTGGAAACCACATTGGCGGCTCTGCGCGAGGATTACTACGATTTGGAACACAAACCAATCCGTCAACGGATTTGTCAACGCCCTGCTAAAGGTTACAATGTTCATTTCGTGAGTCTGGACTTCACCAACACCTGCTGGATCCGCAGTTTTCGTACTCGGCGCGCCACGGTGCTGATCATGTGCCAATCCAACGACCTGGAATTAGAGCAATCTGAGCCTGTGCTCCGTGCCATTCTCACTTCGCTTCAGTTGACCGATGACTCCGCGTCTACCTGATGCTCAACGCACTAACCCGGTGACCGACTTTCCGCAGATTCGCGAGCAAGCCACGCCCATAATGCAACGCTGCAATCAGGCGCGAACGTTCTTCGAGAACATTCGTCCGAGCGTAGAGGGCGGACGCTATCCCATCAAACGCGAACTCGGGGATGTACTGGCCGTCGAAGCCGACGTGTTCCGCGAAGGACATGACGTTCTGGCCGTTCGGCTTCTTTATCGCCATGAACGCGAACGCGACTGGCACGAAGTCCCCATGCAACCGCTCGGGAACGACCGCTATCGCGCCGAGTTTCCTCTCACGCAGCTGGGGCTTTATGATTACACATTGTGCGCCTGGACAGACACGTTTCGTTCCTGGCTCCAAGGGCTGGTCCGCAAAGTTGCCGACGGCCAATCAGTGCGTAGCGACCTGCTGGAAGGTGCCGCTTGGATGCGTCAAACGGCGGCGCACATCCTGAATTGCAATTCAGGGGATGCGTTCCGCTCGAATCCGACGTCCGCCCCTGTGAGATTGTCCATGCATAATTTTCGCTATCACGTAGTCGGCGCCGAGCCGGACGGTCAGGCTTACACGGCTGCAACGCGCGACGATCCTCAGGCGACACGTGTCGCTCAGCAACTGTTGGCTTGGGCCAAGCAGCTTGAGGAAGCGCCTGAGGAGCAAGCCGTTGCTCTCGCCCAACAACCGCAGTTAGCCGAGCTGATGGAACGTTGGCAGCCTCGCATCCATTTCAACGTGCACACGCCCCCGCTGCAAGTGGTCGTCGACCCCGTGCTAGCCCGTTTCGCGGCCTGGTACGAGTTATTTCCCCGCTCGGCCTCTCCGGTTCCTGGCAGGCATGGTACGTTCCGCGACGTGATGGCTCTCTTGCCCGAACTCCACGCCCTGGGCTTCGACGTGCTGTACTTCCCGCCGATTCACCCGATTGGCCGAACCCACCGCAAAGGTAAGAACAACAGTCCCATAGCAGGACCGGACGATCCTGGCTCGCCCTGGGGAATCGGCAACGAACTGGGCGGACACACCGCGATCGAGCCACAACTCGGCACGCTCGACGATTTTCGCGAACTGGTGCAGTCGGCCCGTCAGCTCGGCATGGAAATCGCGCTCGATCTGGCCATTCAATGTTCGCCCGATCATCCTTACGTCCGCGAGCATCCCAACTGGTTTCGCCGTCGCCCCGATGGCACCATCAAATATGCGGAGAACCCACCGAAGAAATATCAGGATATTTATCCACTCGACTTCGACAGTCCGGCCTGGGCCGAAATCTGGTACGAATGGCGCCGCGTGCTGCGGTTTTGGATCGAACAGGGCGTGTACATCTTTCGCGTGGATAACCCGCACACGAAACCAATTCGTTTCTGGCAGTGGCTAATTCGTGAAATCAAGCGCGAACATCCGCAAGTGATTTTTCTTTCCGAGGCCTTCACGCGGCCGAAAATCATGAAGGCGTTAGCCAAAGTCGGCTTCACTCAGTCGTACACGTATTTCGCCTGGCGTAATACTCGCCGCGAACTTGTGGAATACCTAACGGAACTAACGCAGACCGAAATGGTCGAGTATTTTCGTCCCTCGTTCTGGCCCAACACTCCCGACATCTTGACGGAATACTTGCAAACCGGGGGCCGACCCGCTTTCAAAATCCGATTCGTCTTGGCCGCGACACTCTCGCCGCTTTACGGCATCTATAGCGGTTACGAGTTCTGTGAAAACACCCCGCTGCGTCCCGGGAGTGAGGAATATCTCAACTCCGAAAAGTATGAAATCAAATGGCGCGACCGGAATGCGCCGGGTAACATCAAGGATTTCATTGCGCGGCTCAATCGCACGCGCAAACAGCATCCCGCCTTGCATTACCTGCGGAACCTGCGTTTCCACGAGACCACTAACGAGCAGCTACTGTGCTACAGCAAGGCGACAGCTGATTTCCGCGATGTGGTGCTCGTCGTCGTCAATCTTGACCCTCATCACGTGCAAGAGGGGCTGACGCGGTTGCGTTTGTCCGAGTTGGGCTTGCCGGAAGGCGCCCATTTCCGCGTACACGACGTCTTGACCGATTCAGTTTGGCATTGGCACGGTTCCGAAAACTACGTTCGCCTCGATCCGCAGTTTGAGCCGGCTCATGTGCTGGTTGTGGAACGCTCTTAGTACGGCCACAACTTCCGATGCGCACAGCCTCTCAGCTAATTGGCCTAATTTTGATCTTGATTTAGCTGAACCCGTTTCTGTACAATAAGCCCAGACCCCATTGCGCCCTAATTTCCCCGCCCGAACCACGCGTCGGTAGTGCTTCGGCGCATCCCGCCTAAGTGGAGAATCAGCCATGCGGAGCCGAACATGGTTACTCCCGTTCCTTGCGGTGCTGGCCTACGCGATCGCTGGCTTTTTCGATTTCCCCAGACCTCAACCTGCTGGTTCAGATTCTCTCCACGCGAACCAAGCAAGTGCCAATGTTAGCGCCAACGAGGCCCCTTCGCGTTTAG
>JANWVZ010000043.1 GCA_025056555.1 Gemmatales bacterium
CCTTGGCAGATTTAGTAATCGGGGCGGTGCTCAAGCCCGGTGCGCGGGCACCCGTGCTTATTCGACGGGAAGATTTAAAGTTAATGAAATCGGGCGCGGTGATTGTGGACGTGGCCATTGATCAGGGGGGTTGCACCGAAACTTCTCGTCCGACGACCCATAGCCAACCCATTTATATCGTGGACGAAATTGTGCATTACTGCGTGACTAACATGCCGGGGGCCGTGGGTCGGACGAGCAGTTATGCTTTATGTAACGTAACCTTACCCTATGTCCTGCAATTGGCGAATAAAGGCTTAGAAAAAGCGGTGAAAGAGAATTTGGCCTTACGGGCCGGGGTGAATGTTTACCGTGGGCGCGTCACCAATGAGGCGGTCGCCAGTACTTACGGGCTGGAATACGCGCCCCTGCCGTTTTGAAATATTTAGAGGTGAGCATGAGCCAGCTTATGGAATCAGAAGTATAAATGTGCCAGGCCTTACGGAGCTTTCATTACGTACCATATGTGCCCATCTGGAAGTTTTCGCAGCTCA
Source organism: Gemmatales bacterium (assembly GCA_025056555.1). Lineage (GTDB taxonomy): Bacteria > Planctomycetota > Planctomycetia > Gemmatales > HRBIN36 > HRBIN36. The sequence continues at coordinate 534 of JANWVZ010000043.1, forward strand.
GGAACCAGGCTGAGTGGCTGGATTGAGAAATTGGGACCAGGATTTAGGTAGGCAATCGCACAAGCGGGCCCAGGCGTTGCGAGGCACGATAATCCGGTCATAGGGATGGATATAGATGTTTTGCCGGCGGTCTTTTTCAAGGATCAGAGCGACTAAGTTAACCTGGAGAATTTCCTCTTCCCCTTGTCGGCCGAAGGGGCGATGCACGCGGATGGCGCTTGGGTCTGCATCGGGAGTCAGTCCGCCGACTCGTTGGATAAGTTGCACGATGGTTTCCGGCCCTTGATAAGGCACAGCGCGCGGCCCGCCTCGAACCTCGCCCAGAAGGTAAACGTGCTGGCTGTCGTACTGGTGTACCTGGACAAAGACTAAGCCGACCGCTTCGCCGTAAGCCTCGCGGAGTAATTCTGCAATTTCGTCGGGCGTGTTACCACTCACCGGAAATGCGCCCAGCTTCGGCAACACAATGCAGCCGTGCGGCAACACTCGATAGGTGCCATTCCAATCGGGGTATTGGCTGAAACGTAGCGCTAGCACGTCCCCTGGCCCCACGCGATAATCCGCGGGATATTCTCCCAACGGAGAAACAGGAACCTCGCCGCGAGACAGTGCCATGTGGACGCGGGCGTACTCCGATGATGCGCAGCCGACGGCTAGCACCAGCCCGCAGACCAGCCAGCCGCGTCCCGAACAACGGCCGCTCGACCCGATACAATCCGCCATATCGTTATTATCGGCAAAATCGTTATCTTGCTTGACGCTGCCCCGGACGAGTCGCACAATTGTTTCCAAGTTTACCGTGGCCGGTCGCCGCCCCGGTGAACTGGAAGATCGCGGCACGACACTGCCGCCCCGCTACGGCTCTCTGGCTGGTAATTCGGCCTTGAGGAGAATCTATGAAAATTCACGAATATCAGGCGAAAGAACTCTTAGCACAGTTTGGCGCTCCGGTGGTGCCGGGGATTGTCGCGTCGAACGTGGACGAAGCGCTCTCGGCGTTCGACCGTTTGGGTGGGCAACGGGCGGTGCTCAAGGCGCAAATTCATGCTGGGGGGCGCGGAAAGGGACGGTTCGCTGGCAGCGATAAGCCTTATGGCGGCGTGCAGCTCGTGCAGAGTCGCGCGGAGTGTCGGGATGTGGCGGAAACCATGTTTCGCTATCCGCTGGTAACTCGGCAAACCGGCCCGGCAGGTCAGCCCGTGCGGAAGGTTTTAGTACAAGAGGCGGTAGATATTGCGCGAGAAGTTTATTTGGGCGCGGTTGTCGATCGCGGTCGGGGTTGTCCGGTCTTGATGGCCTGTGCCGAGGGCGGCGTGGAAATTGAAGAGGTGGCAGCGCGAAGTCCGGCAAGCATATTGCGCGTACCGTTCTGGCCGGATCGGGGATTGCCGCCGTTCCAAGCACGGCGTTTGGCTTTTGAACTCGGTTTTCCAGGCGAGCAAGTGGGCCAGGCCGAGCAATTGATCCGTGCCCTGGCGCGGCTGTTTATCGAAAAGGATTGCAGCTTGGCAGAAATTAATCCCGTGGTAGTAACTACGGATGGTCGCGTGCTTGCCCTCGATGCGAAGGTGAATTTTGACGATAATGCGTTATTCCGCCATCCGGAGATCGAAGCGTTGCGCGATGTCGGGGAAGAAGATCCTCGCGAATGGCGGGCCAAGCAAGCGGGGCTAAGTTATGTGAGCATGACGGGCAACATCGGCTGCCTGGTCAATGGGGCTGGGTTAGCCATGGCCACAATGGACATTATCAAATTGCACGGAGGCGAACCAGCAAACTTTTTGGATGTCGGTGGAGGAGCGAGTCAGGAACAAGTGACGGAGGGTTTCCGAATTTTACTAAGCGATGCCAATGTGCGGGCGGTGCTGGTCAACATTTTTGGCGGGATTATGAAGTGCGACGTGATCGCTGCGGCGATCATCGCGGCGGCCAAGGAAGTTGGTTTCCGCGTGCCCTTAGTGGTTCGCTTGGAGGGGACCAACGTCGAACTAGGTCGTAAGCTGTTAGCCGAGAGTGGGCTGAACATCATTCCCGCAACGGACTTGGCCGATGCCGCTCGTAAGGCCGTGACCGCAGCGAATGCTACACATCCCGAAAGGGCCGAACTGTCCGTAGGTCCGCGTAGCTAAACACTGACAGCGAAGCGACGAGGCGAGCGATGAGCATCTTAGCCGACAAACACACTCGAGTAATCACTCAAGGTATGGGGAAAGCGGGCCTGTTTCATTCGCAGCAGTGTCGCGATTACGGTACGCAGATCGTCGGCGGGGTTACGCCGGGGAAAGGCGGCACGGTGAAGGACGGCTTCCCGATTTTCCACACGGTTCACGAAGCAGTACGAAACACCGGGGCCGATGCCAGCATGGTATTTGTGCCACCAGCCGCAGCTGCGGATGCCATTCTCGAGGCTGCGGACGCTGGCATTCGACTGATCATCGCGATCACCGAGGGGATTCCCGTCTTGGATATGGTGCGGGTTGTGGAACAATTACGTCAGCGGCCTGAAGTGCGTTTGGTTGGGCCCAACTGTCCTGGCGTGATCACGCCCGGGGAATGCAAAATTGGCATTATGCCCGGATACATTCACCGTCCGGGAAATGTCGGCATCGTCAGCCGAAGCGGCACGCTGACGTATGAAGCGGTTTGGCAACTGACGCAATTAGGACTTGGTCAATCCACCTGCGTCGGTCTCGGGGGTGATCCCGTCAACGGTACCAGCTTTATTGACGTGCTACGCATGTTCCAAAACGATCCGCAAACCGAGGCCATCGTGCTCATCGGTGAAATCGGGGGCAGTCAGGAGGAGGAAGCAGCAGCTTTCATTCGTGAGTATGTTACCAAGCCCGTGGTGGCATTCATTGCCGGTCGAACGGCGCCCCCAGGGAAACGCATGGGGCACGCAGGCGCCATCATTTCGGGAGGCACGGGAACCGCCGCCAGTAAAATCGCCTCCCTCCAGGCCGCGGGCGTCGTCATTGCCGAAAGCCCCGCCGACCTTGGCAAGACCGTCCAACGCGTTCTTCAAGAGCGGCGATAAAATCTCTCGACATGGACTACACGGTAGATTTGGACATTTTCCGTGGCCCGCTCGATTTGCTCCTTTATCTGGTGGAACGCAACGAGGTAGATATTTTCGATATTCCCATAGCTCGCATCACCGAGCAATATTTGCGTTACTTAGAAGTGTTGCACATCATTGACCCCGAGCGCGTCGGAGAATTCGTGGTCATGGCCAGCACGTTGATGGAAATCAAGAGTCGCATGCTGTTGCCCCACGATTCTCCTGAAGGTGCGGTTGAGGAGGATCCACGTCTGGGCCTGGTTCGCCAGCTGGTGGAATATCGCAAATACAAGGAAGCGGCCCAGCGTCTCGAAGAACTAGCCCATAGGCAAGCCGCACGCTTTACCCGCCGGGTGTGCGAGAAGCCATCGCGTCCCAGCGATCCCTCGCAGGAAGCCATCCGCCCGGTGGAAATCTGGGACTTAGTGAGTGCGTTTTGTCGCTTATTGCGGGAAACGCTGGCCTTGCAAGCGCAGCGGATCGTGTACGATGAAACGCCCACTCAGGTATTCATCTCCCGCATTCTCCAACGCTTAGCCCAAACGCCGCGTCTGCCCTTCCGAGAAATCTTCGAGCCCCCCCACACACGTGGCCGCCTGGTCGGCTTCTTCCTGGCACTTCTGGAACTCATCAAAACGCGCCAGGTCTTAGCCGAGCAGACGGCACCTTTTGGCGAAATCTGGTTGATCCGCGTCACGCTTACGGAAAACCTCGAAACCGCTTCCAACCTGACCGCCACTCAACTCTAGCGAAGGGCCTGCCGATGTGCTATAATCGCTGACAGCCATGGCTAAATTTTCGCTGATTCTGCTTGAGGTGGCGTTGCGAGCTGCGGACGAAGTTTCTGGCGCGCCTCCAGCGGGGCACGCTCAGCAACTGTTATGGCTCTGGCTGGTGCTCGGCGGTGCCGTTTTGCTGTTCGCAGTCATCGTCTCGGTAGCGCGTTCGTGGTACCTGCGGCACCGGGAACAACGGGAGATCGAACGCGAATTGTTGGCCGAGTTCCAGGAAGCGGTCGAACGGGGCGAGATGAGTCCCGAAGAATTTGCCCGCGTACGCCGACTTCTGGTCGGTCGCATTACTGGCGAGCCGCGCGCGACCCATCAGGCTCGAGTTCCGCCGGTCTCTCAACTCCGTCCGGAGGATCTCCCCATCCTGGAGCAACAGACCTACGCTTCTCCCAGTTCAGAACCTGCCGCCGTGCCTCAGGAAAACGAAGGCAAGACCGATAGCGATTCGTCCTCGCCACAATCTTCCGCCGCAAGCTGAAACTTACTTGCTCCGCTGGAATTTCGGCGGTAGAATCGAGTGATTACTCACCCCCTTGGACTTGAGTCTGGCGAAGAGGTAGTCCCGCGGAAATGCAACTCGATGAGCAGGGCCAGCCATGAGGGACGAAGGAGAATTCATGTCGAATCGCGACGCAGGTAACGGCGGGCGACGCCACTCGGGCTCCCAACGCAATCGCAACGCCTTCTGCTCGTTCTGCCGTAAGAGCTATCGGGATGTCGGTCCGCTCGTGGAAGGACCCGGCGACGTGTTCATCTGTGGCGAATGCGTCGAGTTATGTCAGTCCATCATCGAACAGGAAAAACGACGCCGCGGGCAAACGCGGGGTCTGTTCCGTAACATTCCCACACCCCGTCAGATCAAGCAGAAACTCGACGAGTATATCATCGGCCAGGAGTACGCCAAGAAAGTGCTATCCGTCGCGGTACACAACCACTACAAACGCATCAACCTCTACGGATCAGGAGGCCATGCCGACGTCGAGTTGGACAAGAGCAACATCCTCCTGATCGGCCCGACTGGTAGTGGCAAGACATTGCTCGCCCGCACGCTGGCCCGCATTCTGGATGTGCCCTTCGCCATCGGCGACGCCACCACCCTGACCGAAGCCGGTTATGTCGGTGAAGACGTTGAAAACCTCCTCCTCAAACTTCTTCATGCCGCTGACTTCGATATCGAGTCTGCCCAGCGTGGCATTGTCTATATTGATGAAATTGACAAGATCGCTAAAACCCATCATAACGTCAGCATCACCCGCGATGTTTCCGGGGAGGGCGTCCAGCAAGCCCTTCTCAAAATGCTCGAAGGAACCATCAGTAACGTTCCTCCTCAAGGCGGCCGTAAACATCCCGAACAACAGTATATTCAAGTGGACACAACCCACATTCTCTTCATCTGCGGTGGCACGTTTGTTGGCCTGGAGAACATCATCGCGCGCCGCGTTGGGAGAAAGACTATTGGCTTCGGTTCCGATCCGCTGGCTCGAGAACACAATCTCGGCGAACTGCTAGCCAAGGTTACCAGCGATGACCTGATTGAGTTCGGCATGATCCCTGAGTTTGTCGGTCGCCTTCCCATCATCGCGCCTCTCGAACCACTCGACCATAATGCTCTGGTACGCATCCTCACCGAACCGAAAAACGCCCTCATCCGCCAATATCAGAAGTTTTTTGAAATGGAGGGCGCAGAATTAGTATTCACCGACGGGGCTCTGCACGAAATTGCCCGCCGTGCTAAGGAAAAAGACACCGGGGCTCGTGGCCTCCGTTCCATTGTGGACGAACTCATGATGGACATCATGTTTTATCTCCCCGACCTGGAACACAAGGGCCGATTCGTCGTTACCGAGAAAGTCGTTCGCGGCGAAGAACCTTTATTCGATAAAGCCCTCATCGCCCAGCGCAAGACCGCTTAGTTTTCTACTCCCGCACGTCGCGCCGGGTGGGACTTTATATCGTATCTAATGTGCTCCAGACTCGGGTGACTTTCTCTATTAACAAATGGCCTTGACTAAGTCTGCCTGTGGCTTTCCAAACTATTGGTTTCCAAGCTACTGAATCCATAACAACGCGCTACCTGGGGCCATCGTCGGTTGGGACAGTCTTTGCTGCTAAAGTGCCCAATCAACCCACGATGTTCCCTCACTCTTCTAACGTCATCTGCAGTGCGACTTAGTATTTTTCTTCTAATCTGCGTTCACCTACATAATCTGCGGTTTACGATTTTTCTCTCGAAAAAAATCAATATTAGATCTCCTGCCTCCAGCTATGGCCCCGCGTCACCTGCAAATGCCCACACCACTGCCTTCCACCACAAACTCGGCACCAGGAATAACACCAACGTCAGTACCGTACACACCAGACACGTCAGCCGCGCCGGCACATCGTTTATCGAATCAAAAGGCCTTACCGCCGGACGCAAATACATAACCCCTAAGATCCGCAAGTAATACCACGCCCCTATGGCCGCATTCACTGCCAGAAATATCGCTAAATAACGCAACGTCGTCTGCCCTTCCGGCGCATACCACGCCGCCAGGAACAACATCACTTTCCCCCAGAAACCCCCCGTCGGTGGTAAACCCGTCAAACTAAGCAGTCCCACCGCAATAGCCAGGGCGAGCAACGGCTGGCTCCGCCCCAGGCCCGACAGTTCGTCTAGGTATCCTATAAGTTTCCCTCCCTGGCGCACGCATAACAGCCCAGTGAACACCCCTAAGCTCATTAATATATAGGCCCCGAGATAAAACAAGAGGGCCTCATTCCCTGCCACTGGTTTTCCACCTTGGCCGGCGGCCAGGCCCAGCAACATATAGCCCGCATGGGCAATGCTGGAGTAGGCCAGCAACCTATAGATATTGTCCTGCAGCAAACCGCCTATATTTCCAAGCATCATGCTGGCTCCCGCCAGAACGGCTAAGGTCAGTAATAGTAAGGGGAGCACAGCAGCGCCACCGTGTGGTACGCCCAGCGCCGCGGCATAGATTTCCGTGAGCATCTGGTACATAGCCAGAAATCCGACAACCTTAGGAACCACTGCTAACAGCGCTGCTCCTGCCGGGTGTGTTCCGGCGAAGACGTCCGGCGCATAAAAATGCAAGGGTACCGCCGCGATACGAAAACTCAGCCCCCCCAGCACAAACAGCCCGCTTACCAGCACTAAAGGATTGGCTCCCACAGTCAGCAATTGTAGCCGAATCTGCTGATAATTAGTCCGCCCAACTGCCAAATAAAGTAAGCTGATACCAAACAGAAAGATCGCCGACGCAAATAGGCTTAGCAGAAAATATTTAATGGTCGCCTCGAGACCACTGTTATCCCGCCGCAGGATATAAAGCACGATATAGGTGCTGATACTGACAATTTCTAAAGCGACAAATAAACTCACGAGGTCATGTGCGGCCAGCACCAGACCACTCCCCGCCACGATACTGAGAAGGCAAGCAAAAAATTCCCCCGCTTGCCTCTCGGACACATGGCTCCACATGGTCAGCACCAGCAATAATCCGGTGCCTAAAACTAAGCCACGCCCAGACCATCGCCAGGTTTCTGTTATCAGGATACTCGCCGAAGGTATAGTGTCATTCGGTTCGGAAGGACTGACGGTCCCTGTCCAGATCGCCAGGCTCAGGAGAATACCCCCGACACTCATGGTAGCCCACCAGCTTCCCTTCACGCGCACTAAACTCCCTAAGAACATCATCCCCGCCCACCCCAACAATATCAATTCCGGTAGGGCCGATTTCCAGGAATCCAGAATGCTGCGATAAATCCCTTCCACCTGATCGTTCCTCCCCTAGCGCAGCCCGCGATAGAGATGAGCCAACCCTTCCAGATCAGGAACGATGAGATCGAGAAACGCCTTCGGATAAACTCCCAACGCCAGGCACAGGGCCAGAGGCAGCGCTATCGCTGACCATTCCCACGGGTCTAAGTCCTTGATAGTCTGACTGGTAGGAAACCGGGCCGGTTCTCGAATTGGCCCAAATACAACCTGCCTCAGCATAGTGATCATGTACCATGCTCCCAGGATCATGCCGGAAGCTCCCAACACGCTCAGGGCTACCGATTGGCGGAACATGCCCACCAGGCACAACGTCTCGCTGACAAAACCATTCAACCCCGGCAAGGCGATGCTGGCCAGACTGATTCCCACCATAAAAAATGACCATAGCGGCAACCGCCTTGCTAACCCTCCCAGGTCCTGCATAGCCCGAGTGTGATAACGTTCGTAGATCATCCCCACTAAGAGGAATAAGCCACCAGTATATAGCCCATGGTTCACCATTTCCAACACACTGCCTGCCAGTCCGATACTGTTACCGGCAGCCAATCCCAGCATACATAGTCCCATGTGGGCAATGGAACTATAGGCCACTAATCTCTTAACATCCGCCTGAGCCGCAGCACAGAGCGAACCGTAGATAATACCGAGCACTGCGGTTACTGCTAATACCTGTCCGCCCACGCCAGCCATCATGTGCGGCACCAGAGGCAAACCTAAACGTAGAAAACCATAGGTCCCTAATTTCAGCAATACACCTGCCAGGAACACACTTCCCGCCGTCGGTGCTTCGACGTGCGCCAGAGGCAGCCAGGTGTGCCACGGTACTAACGGCACCTTGATGGCAAACGCCAGGAATAACCCCCAGAATGTCCATTTCTGCAACCGCTCCCATTTCGCCCGTAGCTCACTCTTATCGTCCTCCAGATGGCGGCTCAACTGCGACGCTATCTGTGCCAACTCCGGGAGCGAGGTCAGGCTCTCCCCACCAGTTTCCGCTCTAGCTTGTGCTGTCGAACGTATCAGGCGCGCTTCGTGACTTAATTCGCGAACCTGCACGACGTAGGCAATCAGCGAAACTAATCCGACCACGCTGCCCGCCAAAGTATAGATAAAAAACTTTCTTGCTGCGTAGCGCCGTTCCGGACCGCCCCAGATGCCGATAAGAAAAAACATAGGTACTAACGTAAACTCGAAGAAAATATAGAAGAATATCACGTCGAACGCCAGGAATACCAGCATCGCAACTCCGGCCAGCAGCAGCAGAAGAAGATAGTATTCCTCCGTCCGCTCGCGAATACTGTTCAGCGATATAAGAACGCTGCACAAGGTCAACAGGCTGGTTAACCATACTAATACCCCGCTGATGCCATCTACCCCCCAGAGTGCTTCAATCCGCCGGGCTTCCTCTCCCTGTCCCAACGTCAGTAGTTCCGCTCGGCCCAGGAGCATTGGCGCTACGGGTTTGTCTGAAAGAATACGCTTGTTTTCAGCTATGGGCCGATAGGCAGCGAGTATGCCGCATCCTCCGGCGAAACTTAGCAGCGCCGCCGTCAACGCCAGCCACTTCACCCAACGCCCCTGCCAGCGCCCAATGATGGCTACTAGCAGACTGCCCCCCAACGGTGCTACACATGTCAACAGCGCCGATATCCGCAGCCAATCCACCAGGCTCTGCCGGTCAAAAAGCCCCTCAAGGATGTTCACTTTAGCCTCCCCAGCGGCTGATTAGCACGAGACTGAAAATCGCTAGCGCCAGAATAATTGCCAATGCATAGAACTGCACCTGGCCGTTTTGCATCGGCCGCAGCCCCCTGCCTATCCACCAGATGAGCCAGCCTACGAAATCTACTAAGCCATCTATAATGCGGTCTAACCAGCCCGCTAACCACGCCAACATCTCTATTGGTCGGACTGCCATCAGTTGATAAATTTCTTCGATAAAGAACTTGTTCGCACCGAGTGTATATAGGATACCCCATCGTGTTGGAACCTCCCCAATCGGATGTCTTGGAACCGCGTATAGCCAGAACGCAATACCTATGCCCGCCATTGCCAGCAGGACACTGCTTATTATCCACATTCCCTCACCATGTTCCGATTCGGACACCATCGGTTTTCCGAAAGGCTCGGAAAGGTGAATATAGGCGCGGAAATATCCCGTCGGTTCTAAGATAATTCCTGCCAGGACGCTCCCCAGTGCTAATATCATCACGGGAATCAGCATCACCCATGGCGACTCATGCGGCGAAGCATGTCCCTCTGCCTGCGAGCGTGCCTCGCCCCAGAATGTCAGTAAATACGCACGACTAATATAAAAGGCTGTCAGGGCTCCGATAAAAATAAACAGTGCTCCAAATACCGATGCAATCATTCTCTTCTCAGGGCCGCTGATTTGAGGAAATAAGGCGAGGACGGCGTCCTTGCTATAGAAGCCGGCGCAAGGAGGGATAGCCGCTAACGCCAGGCCGCCAATTACAAACCCCACGTGAGTATAAGGAAGTTGGTTTCTCAGGCCACCTAACATCCGCATATCTATTAGGCCCCCGGTACTATGCATGATGTTGCCCGCGGTCAGAAATAGTAGGGCTTTGAACAGGCCATGACTGACAAGATGAAACAATACCGCCGCTGCCGCCGACGCCGCAAGTTCCGGAGCAAGCGACAGAACACCTAGTCCCATGAACATAATTCCTAATTGACTGATAGTTGAATAGGCCAAGACTCGTTTTAGATCATATTGCGTCACTGCGACGATCGCTCCCAGCAAGGCCGTGATCGTGCCTGTGATAAGAACCGCCCCTGACGCCAGAGAACTGAGAGCGAACATTAACGAACTGCGTGCTATCAGGTAAACTCCCGCAGTCACCATAGTCGCGGCGTGAATCAGCGCACTGACCGGTGTTGGGCCCTCCATAGCATCGGGCAGCCAGATATGTAAAGGAAACTGGGCCGACTTGGCACATGCGCCCCCGAATAACAACAGACATATTATGGTGATCCACTCCGGGGCGATCTGACCCACTAGGTAAAACACGCTGCCATAGCGCAAGCTGCCCAGATGATACCAGAGAAGCACCAGACCTAGAAAAAACGCGGTGTCACCTATCCGGTTGACCACAAAGGCCTTCCTGGCTGCCTGACTGGCCGCTGGTCGCTCATACCAATGTCCAATCAGTAAGTAACTGCATAAGCCCACCCCCTCCCAAAAGACATAGACCAGGAAATAGTTATCCACCAGAACTAACAGGCTCATGCTGAATAGGAATAATCCCAGAACTGCGAAATAACGACCGTATCCCTCATCCTCCTCCATGTATCCGACGGAATAAATCGCTACTAGAAGTCCGATGCCATTCACTAACATAAGCATAACCGCAGCTAAAGAGTCTATATAAAGGCCCCAACGCACTTGAAAATCGCTTACACCAAGGAAAGTATATCCTTGTACCACAAGGACGGGGCCCGTCCGTTGCGTCAACTCCCAGGCCAGCACTAAACTGAGACTCAGCGCGACTGCTATCGCAAGCAGGACAGGCCAATGAGCCCAGCGACGTACTCGGACATCGGAATGAAAAGCAGCTATCCCGGCTAAGATGGTGCCGACAAGAAGAGCTAATGGTAGGCCCCAGCAAAGCGCCTCGGCACCTGGCAGATTATTCAGGACAGAGCGGATGGTCATGGGTCAGACTCGACCTCTATAAAGCTCTGGTGATTTGCGGCGTTTCACCTGATGCGGCCCCGGCCGCATAGGGAATTCCCTTATCCTTTTCCCCAATCACCTCCTCACCCAGTTGCGACCATTGACTAATATCCAGAGTGGACTTGCGCTGGTAAAGCGCCAGGGCAAATACGAGAGCTAGTGCAGCTTCACAAGCGGCTACCGTTATCACCAGAATAGCCAGCACTTGACCTCCATAGTCGCCGTGCAAAAAACCGGCACTCGCCAGGTTTAACGAAACTGCCTGGAGCATAAGTTCTGCGAAAAGGACCATCAGAATCACATTGCGTCGCACCAGGAAACCGACCGCGCCCGTAGCAAAAATCAGTACCGCTATCAGGTTTATTCCACTGAGCAGCATTTCACTCTCCCAGGTTCTGTGCTGCAGGTTTACCAGCAATAAAGGACCCGATCGTAGCCAGAAGCAGCAGAAACCCCGCGAAAACCACTGGCAGGAAGTAATATCCAAAGAGTGCTTTTCCCAGTCCCCGAGTGTCGGCAGCAGATGTCCTGTTCGTGAGCACTCGAGCTCCGAGGAGCAGTTCACGATATTGACCCAATTGTTGTAGTAATTCGACCGCCTCCTTCCGCGCAGTACCGTAATCCAACGGCACGCCGGCGATCGCATTGAGCAACAGTTCATAGTTTTTTTCTATATTCCTGCGAACCCTAAGAATGCTCTTATCTTCGTTCCAGACCATGGGATGGCGAAGCGATTCCATAACACTTGTAAAGACTATACCCGAATCAGTTTTTTCATCTAAGATGAGAACGATCTCATCACGGGGCTGCTTAGTGTCCAGAGCCTCGATCACTTTTGTCAAGGTGAGCTGCGCCTGACGGATGAGAGGCTCGAGGCTTTCGGCAGACCGGGAACTTTGCTCGAGTGCATGCGGTGCTGGGGAAAGTGTCGGTTCCGGCCTATGTCGAAAACTGACTATCACCAGTGCCAGGCTCACGGTCAGCATCCAGCCCGCCAAGCAGCTCAGGAAGGGTTCACGCGGCAAGAAATCATAAGGAGTTTCACCTCGCTGCTGCGCTAACATGATTACGAATAAAAAGGTCACCACAATCGCACCGGCATAAATGAGTATCGTAGCTGCCATGAGAAAAGCAGCCTGATTCAGCAGCAGGAGTATGCCTATACCCAAGATGGCCAGGGCGAAGCTTAGAGCACTGAAGACCGGCTTACCGACCAGGAGCATAAATGCGGTTGCCAACAGCCCCACACCCGCACTGCCCAGCGCCACGCTACTAAGTCCCGGGATGGCCTCCGACTCACCACCAGCCAACTTAATTCCAAGCCAGACGAAGGAGGCTAGAATAAGTAACCCGGCCAACCCAAGAGAATAACTCCGCCGATTGCACAAGCCGATATAGATACCAAGGTACCATAAAGTTATGCCGCCCAGCCAAGGCTTCATGGATTCCATTGGCGAAGCCCTCAAGGTTCCTCCAGGCTCAACTGATGCTAAGGTGGTCCGCGTCCCCAGCCGAATTAAGTATTCGGAAGCGGGGCAGGTTGCTGAGAGGCAATTTCGGAGGCTGGCCCCAATACTCCCCGGTGAGTGCGGATGGGGTCGGAACCTTTAGCTACTGTGTAATCATAAACCGCCAGGAGTTTCTCCTTATCAAAGAGCATTTCTTCCCGCGAAAAACCGGTCAGATCATAAAGCGTTGTCAGCTCGATAGCATCGACCGGGCAGGCCTCTTCGCACATGCCGCAATAGATACAGCGCAATTCATCTATAACAAATAATTCCGGATATTTTTCTCGGTCTGGCCAGGGAGAAGGGGCGGCGACAATATCTATACAATGCGCAGGACAGGCCGTCGCACACAAATAGCATGCAACACAGCGCACCCGTCCCTGTTCATCGCGGTTAAGACGATGGACCCCTTTATAGTGAGGCGGTATAGAAGGTCGTTGCTCAGGAAATTCAATGGTGACCTTTCGCGAGAACATGTGTCTCACGGTAGTACTTAGACCGTCCCAGAGAGCCGGCAGATAAAGCCAGTCCCAGGGTCTTAGAGTTCGTTCATCAACCCACTTGATTTCAGAGGGCGAAATAGGCATAGGAGACCCTTTCAGGTGGCATAGCGTTTCTCTCGAAGCAGCCCGAGCCAGAGCAGGGCTGCGAGGAGAATAAGAAGCGAACCCGGTGCCAGCAACCAAGGACGGAGTGCCCAGTGCCGGACCAGCATCACGGTGACCAGATTAGCAAGAGCCAACGGCACTAAGCCCATCCAGGAGAGGTGCATCAATTGATCGAAGCGAAACCGGGGCAAGGTCCAGCGCAAGAGCATGATGAGCAGAATAAACAGGCTGGCTTTGGCCCACAGTATCAGAACCTTAATTGCCGTGGCTCCGATATACCGGCTGCCATATTCTGCAATGGCCGGAAAATGCCAACCCCCGAAATACAGGATTGCCATCAGGAAACTTACCGTGATCACGTGAGTATATTCCCCCAGGAAAAACAGGGCGAATTTCAGGCCACTATATTCGGTATGATACCCCCCCACTAACTCCTGTTCGGCCTCGGGCAAATCGAAAGGCAGGCGGTTAGACTCCGCTAATGCACTGACGAAAAAAAGCAGCCCGCCAAGCGGTTGATACCAGATTAGCCAGCCACTCAGTCCTGCCCTTGCCTGCTCATGGAGAATCTGTTCCAGGTTGAGTGAACCCGCCAATAAGACCACTCCCAGGGCAGAGAGGGCAAGAGGAATTTCATAACTAATGATCTGAGCGGCGGACCGCAGGCAACCTAACAGACTATATTTATTATTCGAGGCCCATCCCCCAAGTATGATCGAATAAACATTAAGACTCCCAATGGCGAAAATAAACAGTAGGCCGATATCTATATTCGGCGCAATAATGAAGCGCAGCCGGTCGGGGGCGGAAACATCCGTCGGTCCGAAGGGCACCACGGCGAAAGCAAGCATCGTGGTAATGACGGCTATACTGGGAGCCAGGATGTAGAGTGACCGATGGACGTGAGCGGGAACCACTTGCTCTTTCAGAAGAAACTTCAGACCATCGGCAATCGGCTGCAGTAGCCCCCAAGGCCCGACGCGATTCGGTCCCTTGCGATCTTGCACCCAGGCGGCCACCTTGCGCTCGAGATAAATCAGATAGGCACAAACTGTTTGAAGCCAAGTGATGACGAAAAGAATCAGGCCTATCGTGAGCCAATCCATGTCTTAGTTCCTGCCAGGAAGAGGTCATGCCGCGGGCTGAATTATGGTGCCATATTCGCCGAGGTCGTCGGTGTCCAGGGGACGAAGTGCTGATACAGAAGCAGCGATTTCGCGGCGCACCGTGGGAGCATGATATAGCCCTGGCTGTCCAAGTAGTTCCCAGAACAAACGGGTTTCCGGCCATATACCTTCGGGAGGAATTACGGCAGGTCGGAAATTCTGTGCTAAGCCGTTGGCGTTAATATAAGTACCGTTCTTCTCAGCAAAAGTGGTGGCAGGGATGAGCCAATGGGCAAGATCCTGCCAGTTACGCGGGAAAACATCCCAGACGACAAGTGTTTTCAAGGATCGTAAGAGTTCTAATTCTGATGGCGAGGGTTCCCAAAGCGGATCAGCATTCAGGCAATATAGATGGCCGACGGCGTGCTGGCTGATCAGTTCCAGCAGTTGAGCCCAGGAGAAGATACTTGGCCCAAAATAAACCAGAAGGATGTCTAAGCCGCGACGATTTGGAGCTTTCTCTCCCCGAATAATAAACTTAGCTTTGTCAGGAGGAGGGGGTTCCCCATGAGGACCTTTTGGATAGAGATCATCGTTTCCAGCGTCACGGACGGGGCCGCGGACCAGTTTCGCCCGGGGACAAACCTGGCGAACAAATCGGCAGGCAAGCCAGACCTCTTCTAAAGTCAGCCACGGAGACAGAACTAAGGCCACCCGATGGTCTTCCTGGGCTTGAGTAATTTTTTGGAGTTGGTCGCGGATATCCTGAATCAGCTCAGACCAAGCAAGCGACATCCACCCCTCAGGTCGGCGGGCGAGCGGTTGAAGGAGGCGTTCCTTACTGTTGACGTGGTGATATCCAAACCGTCCCTCATCGCACATGAAATGTCCGTTAGCTTGCGGGTTATAACGAGGGCGCAGGCGATAGACGATGTTCTTGTTCTGGTCTATCCATATGCTGCACCCCGTCGCGCAATGAGGACAGACCGACTTGTGACTTTTCAGAAACCACACTCTCTGTCTATAGAGAAAATCCTTGCTGCACAGAGCACCGACGGGGCAAATATCAACCACGTTGCCCGCGAGCTTGTTATTACAGGGTTTGCCAGGAAATATATCTATCTCGGCGTGATCGCCACGGTGGATGACCTGGAGTTCCGCCGTGCCGGAAATTTCGCGAGTAAAGCGCACGCATCGCGTGCACATGATGCAGCGGTCAGTAAACAATACGATCTGCTCACCAATATGATATTTATCGGGCCGGATAAGTTTTTCGTCGCGCAGGCGGCTACGGGCATGGCCGTACTTATAGCTAAAGTCCTGAAGCAAACATTCGCCGGCCTGATCACAGACAGGACAATCGAGCGGATGATTCAGTAGGAGATATTCTAAAGTTGCGGCCTGAGCGGCACGTGCCTTGGGACTGTTTGTGACTACTACTGTGCCATGTTTCGCTGGAGTCTGACAGGCAGGTACCACGCGGGGTTGCATAACCACCGAACCATCGGGTTTCTTTTCGCCCACTTCGACCAGACACATACGACAACTGGCGACGACACTGAGCGCCGGATGCCAGCAGTAATGGGGTATCTCCACGCCTGCCCGCTGAGCGGCCTGGATAAGATTGAGTACCTCATGGTCACTGATTTCTATATCCCGGCCATTGATGGTAAGAATCGCCATCGAGTCGCCTCTAAGTCTTGGAAAGTGATTACGGCGGGGGTAGCTTGAGCTGATTAAATTCGCTTATGCTGACTCGCCTGACTGAGCCGTCGCCCAGTAAGACTAAACGATTACCTGCTTTATCAGGCAGTTTCTCATAAATAAGTACGGTTTCAGGAACCGCAGGTGCTTGCGGGTGTTTCAGAGGTGCAAAAACATAGTCACCCACCAGGATGGCCTTATAAACCATAGGCATCTCGCGCAAGGCGTCGCGGAGTTCGTGGTCATTGCTGGGCCAGCGTTGGTTTTCGGTATAGTAACTTATTAGGAGCGATCCCGCCTGACGCAGATCATTGAGGCCGAGTACCACTTGACGCACACCGAGAGGGCCAACGGGGCGGGTATTATGGGAAGCTTGCGGAGGTGTTTGGGCTGGGGCCGTATCCATTTGAACAGGTTGCGGGATCGAAGGCCCAGCGAGCGGAAAGCCAGGCTTATTGAGTGCGGCAGACCCGCCAGGTGTTGGGCCTGGAGGCGATTTGAGATTGTTGCTTTGTTGTGCGACCGTTGGCGTTTGAGGCGGTGCATTACTGCACCCCGTCAGGAAACTCAGGAAGGCTAAGAGCATCCAGCACTTTACCAGGAGGCGAATTCTGAGAGCCACGTTATGTCCTCCTATAACCGGGTTAGTGGGATCGGATAGGTTCACGAACTGGATGGAGACGCGCGCGGGAGTTGCGGATATAGTCTTCAAATTCTGCTCGAAACTTCGTGATAGCAGTTTTCACGGGCCAGGCAGCGCCGTCAGCGAGTCCGCAGATCGTAGTGCCTGGCATAATGCCGATGCCGTTGGCAATTTCGAGCAAGATGTCTAAGTCATCCAAATATCCTTCCCCGCGCCGGATGCGTGCCAAGATTTTTGCCATCCAAGCCGTCCCCTCGCGGCAGGGCGTACATTGACCGCAGGACTCATGAGCAAAGAAGCGACAACTGTTATATAAGACGTCTATCATGCTGGTCTGGTCGTCCAGGACAATGACTGCCGCTGTACCGAGCCCTAAGCAGCCAGCCTTGATTGGGCCATTGAAATCGAGAGGAGTGTCGAGTTCCTGGGCGGTCAGAAATCCCATACTCAGTCCGCCTGGGATAATCGCCTTGACCTGACGCCCTTTCCAGACACCGCCACCATATTTTTCGATGAGTTCCCGAGCGGTGATACCCAAGGGAAGTTCAAAGCAACCGGGACGATTCACATGACCACTGAGGCAATAGAGTTTTGGCCCGAAACTGCCCATGTCACGGGGATTATTAGGGTCGGGAGGTATGCCGATGGAGCGAAACCAATCAGGACCGCGCTCGATAATATGCTTGACACACGCGAGAGTCTCGACGTTATTGACGATAGTGGGCTTGTGAAATAAACCTTGCACTGCGGGAAATGGAGGCTTGATGCGAGGCCAGGCCCGTTTCCCTTCTAAGCTCTCGATAAGTCCAGTTTCTTCGCCGCAGATATAGGCGCCAGCGCCACGGTGGAGGTAAATGTCTAAGTTGAAGCCCGCCTTACCCAGGATGTTTCGACCCAGGAAACCATGATCGTAAAGTTCTTGTATGGCACGTTGGAGGATGCGATAAGCACGTCCATATTCATAACGGAGATAGATATAAGCAACGGAAGCGCGGATGGCATAGGCGCTGATTATGGTGCCTTCGAGTACTTGATGAGGATCGCCTTCCATCAGAATACGATTATTGAAGGTGCCCGGTTCGCTCTCATCAGCATTAACGCAGAGATAGATGGGTCCAGGGTGATTCTTGGGAATGAAACCCCACTTCACCCCTGTAGGAAAGCCGGCACCCCCGCGTCCGCGCAGGCCAGAATCCTTGACCAGTTGAACCACTTGTTCGGGAGTCAGTTCCAGAGCCCGCCGTAAGCCTTGATAACCCCCCTGTGCCTGATAAGTTTCTAAGTGCTGGATACCAGGCACGCCCAAGTGGCGGAGTAATACTGGTTCAAATTCCATGCTGGCCTCCTTGTTGCCGCAATTGGTCTAATAATTGGCGTGCGGCCTCCAGAGTGAGCGGGCCGTGACATTCATCATTGACCAGCAGGCAGGGAGCCAGTTCACAAGCTCCTAAACATTCAGCGTATTCCAGGGTGAAGCTACCGTCCGGAGTAGTCTGGCCCGGCTCGACATGAAGATAGCGACACAGGCCATCTAGTAAATCCTCACCACCGCGTAACATGCATGGTAAGCTGCGGCACACCCAGACACGAAACTTTCCGAGGGGATGTTCGGCATCACGGAAGAAGCCGTAGAAGGATAGGGTGTCGTACACCTGGGCGGGGTGCAGATCCAATAAGTCGGCGAGTTCCTCGATGGCTGCTGCAGGCACGCAGCGGAAGCGATCCTGGATGAGATGAAGTGCGGGTAATAAGGCGGCCTGGCGTGTAGCGTAGCGGTGTGTATAGTTTTCGATGGCTTGGCGGAGGTCTTCGCTAAGTACAGGCATCAGCGGGCTCCCGAATCAGCGGTCTAATTCTGCAGCAATGATATTAAGACTGCCTAGAATAGCGACCATGTCACTGATCTGATGGCCGACGGCCAGATACGGGAAAACCGCAAAGTGGACGAAAGAAGGGGGCCGGGTGCGGCAACGATAGGGGCGATCTGTACCATCGGCAACAATATAGAAACCCAGCTCCCCGTTAGGAGATTCGATAGCGCCATAGATTTCCTCGTGTGGGGTCTCCAGGCCGCGATTAGTCATGATCAGTTCAAAGTGCTGAATGAGTCCTTCGATGGTCCGCCAGGTGTCCGGTTTAGGAGGAAGCACCTCTTTAGTTTCGACGTCTATATTGACCGGACCCGCGGGCAAGTTTTCGATAGCGGCGTGGATAATCTTCAGGCTTTCTAACATTTCCTCCATGCGGACTAAATAACGGGCATAGCAGTCGCCGGAGGTAGCGCAGACCACCTGAAAAGTATCGCGCAGTTCACCGTAAGCGAGATAAGGCTCATCCTTCCGAAGGTCGCGGACGACACCGCTGGCCCGGGCTACAGGGCCGGTACATCCTAAATTAATGGCCAATTCACGGGGCAAGATGCCGATACCTTTAGTGCGTTCGACGAAGATGCGATTACGGGTGAGCAACCGGTGAATATCGCTATGCGCCTTTGGGAAAGTTTGAACGAATTCGCGGACCATGCGAATCCAGTCGTCGCGGATATCGTACATCAGTCCGCCGATACGAGTATAACTGGGATGGAAGCGTTGACCGGAGGCTTCCTGAATCAGATCGTAGATTTGTTCACGTTGATAAAAAGCGTATAAGAAAGGAGTGAAGGCGCCCAAGTCAAGAGCGGCAGTACCTATATTCAGACAATGATCACTGATGCGGGCAAGTTCCGCGAGTATAGTGCGAATATATTTACAGCGGGGGGTGATCTCGATACCTAACAGTTTCTCGACGACATGGTGCCACGCGATTTCATTAGCTACCGGAGAAATATAATTCATGCGATCCACGATAGTAACATACTGGTTATAATTAAGGTCCTCACCGAGTTTTTCAAAACCACTGTGCAAATAGCCGATATCAGGAACAGCCCGGACGACTTTCTCACCCTCTAAGGTGAGGATCAGGCGCAAAGTAGTATGGGTGGCCGGATGCTGCGGTCCGAAATTGAGGGTATAGAGATACTGTTTCTGGTCAGTGAATTCGTCCCAGGTTTCGACGAGTTCCAGGGGCATAGTGAGCATCCCGGCAGTCAGCTTTCGGCGCGAGAAATAGCTGGAAAATCATGGCGCTCCCCACGGCCACGGAGGGGATAGTCCTTGCGCAGGGGAAAATCGGCAAAACTTTCCGGCAGGAGGATACGCCGCAAGTCCGGGTGGCCCTCGAAAATAATGCCGAACATGTCATACACTTCGCGTTCCAGCCAGTCGGCGGCTTTCCAGAGGGAAAATGCAGAGGGTAAGTTGAGGTCGGGTTCGTCCAAGAAGGTCTTGACGATCAGGCGTTGGCCGGTTTGTGTGTTCAGCAGGCAGTAAACCACGCAGAAGCGGTGGCGAGCATCAGGATAATAAAGATAATCTACGGCCGTGATGTCCACCAGCATGTTGAAGCCGAAACCTTCCTTGAGGCACTGGAGTACGACATATATGTACTCTCGGGGCACGAGGATGCGGTAGTTATCGCGGAAGGTGCTAAAGCTGATGGCAGGACATCCGGTTCGTTCGCGCAAGGTTTCCAAAAGCTGCTCGCCGGCGATCATAGACTGGAGCACGTCTAAGTCCTTAGGGTCAGGGTTATTATGTAAGAGGAAGTTCTGAGACAAGAAGCGCTGCTTCGTAGGGTTAGAGATACTTACTGAAAGCAAGTGCCAGGATATTCAATAGCTCTAAGTCTTAGTGATCTTAGCGGTTGCTCTGAGGCGATTATAGAAAAATAGCAGAGAATCAGTTCACCTGCGGTAAAGGCCAACGGGAGGATGAAACGGAAGAAGATTTGTCGTCGGCGGGCCAGCGCTGCGTCGCGGTACGATAGTCGCCGGGAGCGACGATTAGGTCGGAAGGGGGCGCGGTTAGGAGTTGGGGAGTCTGGAGTTGAGTGCGCTGTTGAAATTCGCGTCCAGTCAAAGTGCCGGTTCTCCTGATTTTTTCCTGTAAATCAAGGACAGCCTGGATCAGTTGCTCAGGTCGCGGGGGACAACCGGGGATATACAGGTCCACAGGAATGAAGCGGTCAATGCCCTGCACGACGGCATAAGTGTCGAAGACGCCCCCGCTGGAAGCACAGGCCCCCATGGAGATGCACCACTTAGGTTCGGGCATCTGTAACCAGATGCGCTGAAGAACGGGGAGCATTTTCATGACAATGCGCCCCGCCACGATCATCAGGTCGCATTGGCGTGGACTGAAGCGCATAACTTCTGCGCCAAAGCGAGCGATGTCGTAGCGGGAAGCGCCGACGGCCATCAGTTCGATACCACAACATGCTGTGGCAAAAGGCATAGGCCAGAGGCTGTTCGCGCGGACCCAGTTGGCCAGTTTATCGAGGTTGGCGATGAAGACGTTTTCCGGCAGACCTAGCGCCATCGGAATCCTCCCTTGGCCCATTCGTACAGGTAGCCGATGAGCAACAGGCCCAGAAACACGAGCACGCTCAGCAAAGCGGCGTCGCGCAACGCGGGGGGCAGACCGTCCTCAGCGTAAGCGGCAACCGCCCAAGGATACAGGAACAGCAGTTCGACATCGAACAGGAGAAAAAGAATCGCCACCAGATAGTAGCGGATGTCGAAGCGCTGGCGAGCGTCACCCAAAGGTTGCATACCGGATTCATAAGGCAGGTCTTTCACAGGGCGATGCTGGGGCGGTGCGATCAGGTGAGCCAACACCAGCACGGCCACCACGAAGGCCAGGATGGCCAGCAGATACAGCCCTAGAGGAAGCCAAGTGGATAAGTCCTGGGACATGGCTCGATCTCAGGGGGAGACTTTGTGATTTTTTTCACAAAGTAGTCCCGAAAAAAACCCCGGCAAAAGCCGAGGTGCCTTTGCACGCTGTTAGTATATGGCGGCTGAGGGGCAAGTCAACGGGGAGGCAAGGAAATCGCATCAGGTGATGTGCAAAAAGTCGGAATAAGGGAGAAGTTTCTCGAAGGAAACGCCGAGTATATGAGCTGAGTTCTCCGGCCGACACCAAACAACACGGGCGAGTGTCTTGACGGGGCGGAGATGGCCTTGGCCGAGAAACTGGAGGGTGACCTCTTCACCGGGGCGGAAACGCTCACTAACGCGGAGCTTGGCGCCGCTGAGAGAGATGTCGAGGAGTTCCAGGGCAAGATTACGCCCCAGACCGAAAGTGCCGCGGAACAAGTGCACGACACATCGGCCGCGCGGCGGTTTGCGTTGGTGGCCGCGCCGTTCCCGCTCGGACGGAGAAGCGGCTTGCTGTCCAGGAACCGACTGGGCTTGTGCCATGACCTAACCTGCTGGCGAGAAGACGACCTCTTATGCCAAGGCGCTCAGTTACCTTGTCTGCTAAAACTTAGCTTACTTTTTCTGGGGCGCCAACCGCATTGGGGTCAGTCTTGGGACTCTAGAAGCTCACATGTCCGGCAGAACGTCGTGTACTTACTTGCATTCAGTTGATCCTCATGACACTGCTGTCCAACGCGTCGCGCTTGGAACACGCGTTCCGGGTCAATCGAACTCCGAAGACGTTGGACTGCCTGATCTGGGAATATTGGTAGGAGCCAAGAAAAGCCGCGATAAGGAGGGATAGTTTCAGTTCGGGAGTGCAAATCGGAACGGGAGTTCACATCAGAAAGCCTAACAGTGCCGAGAAGTCCGACTTGCTTAAAAAAGCGGAACCGATAGGCTGGAAGAGGCGGCAGGGGTGTGCTGGCTCAAGATGAGCATGGTGTATAATTGCATGAGAAGGAGGCGAGGCGTTGAGCCGACCAAGGCGCCCACGGCGACACGCGCCAAAGCGATACGAGGAAGGTTGAAGTGGGTATTCTAAGAAACGTCGCAGCAATAATAACAGGTGTGGACCATGCCCTTCAGATTGCGTATCGGACAAAAGAGCGACATAGGCAATTATCGAGAGAACAATGAAGATAATGTGGCGGTGCAAAAGTTAACCGAGGAAGGCCGTTGTGAACTGGTAGTCTGCCTGGTGGCCGATGGCATGGGAGGACAGTTGGCAGGTGAAAAAGCCAGTCAGATGGCCAATGAGGTGATCGCGCGGGAATTGAAGCATGGTTATCGCGATGTGCACAACTTTGAACAGGTCAGGGAACTTATTCGCAAGGCCACTCTGCGGGCGAATCAAGAGATTATTGAGTTGGGGGAGTACGACCGCGAATATAGCAACATGGGGACGACGATTGTACTGGCGGTATGGCTGCCCCAATTTCGCGACGATTGCCTTTACGTCAGTTGGCTGGGCGATAGTCGGGCCTATCTGGTGCGGGACGGGAAGATTGAGCAGTTGACGGTGGATCATTCCATAGCTCAGGCATTGGTGGAAGCAGGGGTAATTTCTCAGGAAGAAGCGCGCGTGCACCGTTTCCGCAACCGGTTATGGAAATACCTGGGTACGCCAGAAGTCGGTGAGGGGCCCGAAGTCAAGTTGGTTTACTTGCGACCGGGTGATCGCTTCCTGTTGTGCACCGATGGACTGACAGGAGTTGTGGACGATGCCAAGTTGTGCGAGGTGGTGAGCCAGGCCGCAGACCCGCAATGTTGTGCCGAGGAGTTAGTCCGATTGGCCCTAGACTGCGACAGCAAGGATAACGTTTCCTGCGTAACGATTTTCGTCGAGGAAGGTAGCCAGCCCGAAGCCTCGATTCATGCGGGGCAAGTAACCGGGTAACTCAGATAACGAAGCTGACGGTCAGCTGTTCTCTTCTTGTTGGGAAAAATAGTGGCCCCTAGAGAGAGCGCTTTGTGTTTCCGGACGCACCTGTTCGCGGAGTAGTGTCTGCAAACGGGTGATTACCTCGTCCCAGGATGAGGGGGGAGCAAGTAACAGGGATCTGGCGA
>JANWVZ010000044.1 GCA_025056555.1 Gemmatales bacterium
TCGCGGTGAATGTTGGTCAGCAAGTTGCCAAAGTGGTCTACGAACACGATTTCTCCGACCAGACGTCCCCCTTCAAGGGAGGGTTGTGGGAATGGTAGTGGTACAGGATCGGTAACGGCAGGGCCAAGCTGCAAGGGATCGAGACCATTGGCCAAGTGTCCTGCGACCGGGGCGAGAATATCGCGGCCGTGGAAGGTATGGCTGACATTTGTGTGGAAGAACTGGCGATTCTGAAGCTGCAGGATACGTTGCGGGGCTTGTCGCCGCCACAACAGCCCACATACGCCGTTGTCCGGGGCTAAAAGGCGCTGCTGCTGCCATTCTGCATAGATGAGTCGTCGTCCAGTGCCCACGCCCGGATCGACCACGATGATGTGGAGCGTCGCCGGCGGGAACCACGGCACTGCTTCGCTCAGAAAAAAGGCTGCATGCAGGATATCCTGCGGGGGAATGCTGTGGCTCAGGTCAATGAGGTGTGCCTCAGGGCAAACGCGTAGCAAGCTTCCCTTGAGCGCCGCTGCATAAGCTGAGTCTTCGCCGAAGTCCGTAGTCAGTGTGATGATCGGAGTTGACATTCGAGTTACTGGCTCCTGAGTAGTTCGTCCTACTAGATGAGGCCAAGTGAAATAGCGTCGGTTGGCACGGGGCCACTGGGGCCGGTGCGCGCGGATAAGGCCGAACGGGCGTATGCGCGGTCTGCAAAGCGAAGCCATAGAGTTTGTAGGATAAATACGAAATTGCCGGGACAATGCAACGCGCGAGGTAAGCGACATGGTGGGAGCGGCTGAAAATACCAGCACTGGGGCGAAACCGAGACGAATAGGGTTGTGGCTCATAGGAGCCTTTGGGGGTGTGGGCACCACGGTCGCGGTGGGTTTGGCTGCCTGGCGCAAGCATTTGATCGCACCGACGGGTTTGGTCACCATGCTGCCTTTGTTCGAGGGGTTGGACCTGGATGATCCTGGCACGTTCATTCTCGGTGGCCACGAAATTCGCCAGACTGATTGGTTGCAAGCAGCACGCGAAATGCATCAACGGGCAGGCATTTTCCCCAGCGACTGGCTGAACCTTTGTCGCGAAGACCTGGAGAGGTGGTCGGCGAATGTCCGCGTCGGCACCCTGCATAACGTCGGAGATACCATAGCCCGCCTGGCGGATAGGAAAGACCTTCCCTCAGCCGAGCTTCCTCGTTTGGCCTGGGAGCGTATTCAAATGGATTTGCTGCGGTTTCGGGAAGTGCATGGTCTGGATCAAGTGGTCGTGATCAACGTGGCATCTACCGAACCGCCGTTTGACCTGAGCGAGGCCCATCAGGACTGGCAACGGTTTGCGGATCAACTCAGTGGCCGAGCTGCTGCGCCCCTCCTGCCGGCCAGCAGTATTTATGCATTGGCCACGATTGAATTGGGCTGGCCTTATGTCAATTTCACACCATCTTTGGGTGCGAGTTTTCCCGCGGCTTGGCAGCGAGCCGAAGAACGGGGAGCAGCCATCGCGGGCCAGGACGGCAAAACTGGTGAGACACTGCTCAAGACCGTCCTGGCGCCCATGTTCAAACAACGTCATCTGCGGGTACTCAGTTGGGTGGGGCACAACATCTTTGGCAACCGTGATGGTCTGGTGCTGGACGATCCCCGCAACAAGGAATCGAAAATCCGCACCAAAGACCAGGTGCTGGCCAGCATTCTGGGTTATAAACCGCAAACCTTGGTCAGCATCGAATACATCGAATCCCTGGACGATTGGAAAACGGCCTGGGACCACATTCATTTTGAAGGTTTTCTCGGTGTTAAGATGGTCATGCAGTTTATCTGGCAAGGGTGCGATTCAGTTCTGGCGGCGCCTTTGGTGATAGATTTGGCGCGCTTGGCACTCCTGGCACAACGCCGCGGCGAACGTGGCATACTGCGGCACCTGGCCTGTTTCTTCAAGAACCCCCTCGACGTGCAGGAACACGACTTCTACCGTCAATATCTCCTGCTGGAGCAATACGTGGAGAAACTACGCCCATGCGGTGCTGGAGGGCCACGCGGAAATTTCAGAGCGAACGATTAGTTCCGCCGTGCCAACAGAGAAGTTGCCGAGCAAACTGAGAGCTGGGATCGGCATCAGATCGAAAGTTGCCGGGATGAAACGCCCCTGCGAAGATTCAAAGGTGCCGCAGCAGTTGACCGGATATGGGAAGTCCTTACAATGGCGATGGTTCGCTAGGGGTGCTTGTCCTCCCAGGAGGCAGGCTGAGAGCATACCCTCGGGACCCGATCCGGGTAATACCGGCGTGGGGAAGCGAACGGCTCCAGATGTGCAGTTCACTTCCTGTCCCGGTCCTCGGTCCCATCCTCGAAATGAAGCCGGTAACCTGAAGGCAAGGAGTTCAGAGCATGGCGATAACGCAAATAGAAGCTGCTCGGCAGGGGGTCATTACGGCTGAGATGCAATATGTAGCTGAGCGGGAAGGTCTCGATCCTGAGTTGGTTCGAAGCGAAGTTGCTCGGGGGCGCATGGTCATCCCCGCTAATATCGTTCACCTGAAGAAAGGTTTGCAGCCCATCGGCATCGGCATCGCTGCCAAGTGCAAAGTCAACGCGAATATCGGCAACTCGGCCGTGACCAGCAATATTGAGGAAGAACTGGAAAAGCTCCATACTGCAGTGCATTGGGGCGCGGATACGGTGATGGATTTATCCACGGGAGGCGATCTCGATGCCATTCGCCAGGCCATTATTGATGCCTCTCCCGTACCTATAGGTACTGTGCCGATTTATCAGTGCGTCAAAGAAGTTAAAGAGATTGCTGACCTGAGCCCGCGACAGTTGCTGGATATGGTCGAAAAGCAGGCTCAGCAAGGCGTGGATTACATGACGATTCACGCTGGCGTCTTGCTTGAATATATCCCGCTGACACGTCAGCGGATCACGGGGATAGTAAGTCGTGGCGGCTCAATTATAGCCGAGTGGATGATCGCCCGCCGTCAACAGAATCCCTGGTACACGCATTTCGACGAACTGTGCGAAATCATGCATGCTTACGATGTGACCTTCAGTCTGGGAGACGGTTTGCGACCCGGCTGCCTGGCCGATGCCAATGACGAGGCCCAGTTTGCCGAATTGAAAACCTTGGGCGAACTGACCCTGAAGGCATGGCAGCACAACTGCCAGGTCATGATCGAAGGTCCGGGGCACATTCCGTTGCATTTGGTGCAGATGAACGTCGAAAAGGAAATGAAACTGTGCTACGAAGCACCGTTTTACGTGCTGGGTCCGCTGGTGACCGACATTGCTCCCGGCTATGACCACATTGCCTCGGCCATTGGAGCGGCGGTGGCTGGGTGGGCGGGCGCTGCCCTGTTGTGTTACATTACTCCCAAAGAGCATCTGGGATTGCCCAATCGCGAAGATGTCAAGCAAGGACTGATTGCTTACAAGATTGCCGCCCATGCAGCAGACATTGCCCGTGGACGCCGCGGGGCACGAGATTGGGACGACGAGCTTTCGCGGGCACGGTTTGCCTTCGATTGGAAGCGGCAATTCGAATTGGCCATCGATCCCGAAACTGCTCAACGTCTCCATGATGAAACTTTGCCCCAGGAGGTGTTTAAATCAGCGAAGTTCTGCTCGATGTGCGGCCCGAAATTCTGCTCCATGCGTATTACTCAGGACCTTCGTAAACTCGCTGACGAAGCCGAAAAGATCAGCCTGCCGGTCGCAGGCTAACCTCTTGATTGGCTTAGCACCGAAGCCAGAACACTATCCGTTGTGCTCAGTTATTGCACTGGAGCAATGCCTCATTGGGCATGGCGGCTGAGCCAGAACGATGCCGAGCTGGAGCTATCCTTCATCCGTCCGGCGAGCAAATTGCTCGCCTCTTTCGGCGCTAGTTGCTTCGGTGTCGCTTGGGGCTCGTCACTTGAGGGCAACCGTGTCGGTCAGGTAAAAAAACAGCGGCTGCCCTGGGCTACAATTTTGCAGCGAAGAATCACTCCTGGCGCTGGCGTTGGCGAATAGCGTCCCGCAACTGAGCGGCGCGCTCATAATCTTCCTGAGCAACCGCCTCCGCTAATTGTTCTTTGAGGGTGGCACCAATCTGATGCATTTCGCGCACCTGTTGTTGCATCTGTTGCAGGTGTCGCACCATCGGGTCTTCCGCGAAACGCTCCTCAAGACCATGTTTCTGGTAGAACAACCGAATCTGCTCGATACCATTGTGGAGTTCGTCAATAGCGGCCTCGGGATCGTTGCGTTCTAGGGCCAGACCGGCGGCCGCCTGGGCACGATGAAAATGCACAAAACCGCGATATTGCTCATGGGTCAGCGCGTAGTCCTTGTCCGGTGCATAACGGTTCACGAAATCCATAAACGCCAGGGTGTGATCAGCGTCGGCCATGGCCCGTTCATACAAACGTAAGGTCAACCAGCAGATCCGCCGATGGTAATATTGCAGGAACTCCCGGTCGGCTTCCTGACACTGTTCCTGATTCATTTGGAACTTCTGGCCCGAAGCACGGGCCTGCGCTGCCTGATGACGCAAATAATCCAGGTAAGTAGGGAATCCGTGGGGACGTTGACCATCTGGACGACCATCCAGCTCCATCTGCAACACACCCAGGTCCACCCGCATTTGCACCACTTGCCGGCCATCTCGTGCGTCCACGAGTCGCGCTTGCACCACACCTGGTCGAAATTCCCAGCCTGCCAAGGCATCGTCTATGTCTTTGGCCATAGTGATCTCCAGCATGTCACCTTCATTGTACCATCAAAGGGCTGCCACTGGATATTGAGCACCTGGGCTTCCAGTGACGAGCTCTGATGTTAGTCGCCCAGGGAAGCCTGTCAGAGGATGCCCTTGGTAATACTCACCGCAGATTCGATACATTGACTCAGACAGCAACGTGAATAACCCAATCACCGACATGAGCCGAAGTCTGGTTATTCTGGCGAAATGGCCAGACGGCGAGCAAAGTAAGACGCGGCTGGCCCAAACTCTGGGCCGTCCGCAGGCAATGGAGCTCGCCCGAGCTTTTCTCCGTGATACCCTATGGCGATATGCCTCTCTGTCAGTCCGCAAGGTTCTGGCTTATGCACCAGCGGACGCGGAACCGTCGTTCGCAACGTTGGCTGGTAAGGACTATATCCTTCGCCCACAGACTTCAGGCGACCTGGGAGCGCGCCTCCAAAACCTGCTCTTGGAGGAGTGGCAAAACGGAGTTACGGAGGTCGTATTCCTGGGGACAGATAGTCCTACCTTACCCCTGGATTGGCTGGACGAGGCATTCGCGCTGCTGTCGCGCGTGGACGTGGTTCTGGGCCCGGCATACGATGGGGGTTATTACTTACTCGGTTGCCGACGGTCGCTGCGCTGGCTCGTGCTTCTTGACAAACTATCGCTGGTTCCTCTGACCCCAGGAGCGCCCCCGATTGAGCCGACTCCGTCAAGTCCTGTGAACTCGCTGCGGTTACCCTTATTTGCCGAGATTGATTGGGGTACGCCTCGAGTCTTGCAGCAAACGCTTCGTCAGATCGAATCTGCAAATCTGACCCTGGCATTGTTACCGGTATGGTACGACGTGGACACGGCTGACGATTGGGCGTTCCTGAAGACCCACGCGACTGCCTGGCTATACGCTGGCGGAGAGCCGCTGATCCCGAACACGGAAATACTCTTCACGGAAACTGGCCATGAGTGATGAGTTGGTCGTGGCCCTTACTGGAGCAAGCGGCGCCCCGTATGGCGTGCGCTTGCTCGAAGTCCTGCTGGCCGCGGGTCGCACAATTCATTTGACCCTCAGTCCTGCAGCGACGCAAGTCCTGCGTGCTGAACTGGGCTATCACGTTGACCTGGAACGCTTCGACTTATCTACCTTGTTACCTCACGCCTCCAGTGAGCACAAGCGCCGCGTCCACTACCATCATTACCAGAATCTTTCTGCGAGTATCAGCAGTGGGTCGTTTCTTACGGGGGGAATGGTGATTTGTCCCTGCAGCATGGGCACGCTGGCTGCAATCGCTCACGGACTGGCTCAAAATCTGATCCATCGTGCTGCGGAAGTTCATCTCAAAGAACGGCGCCGACTTATTCTGGTGCCCCGCGAAACGCCTTACCATGCTATCCATCTACACAACATGCTCCGCTGCACAGAGGCAGGCGCGGTGATTCTGCCAGCCAGCCCGGCTTTCTACACCCGACCCAGCACCATTGCCGACATGGTGGACTTCATTGTGGGACGTATTTGCGATTTGCTGAAGGTGCCCCATCAGCTGTTTCGACGTTGGGGACAACCCGACAAAGGCACTACGACATCCCCCGGTAACTGACCAGCACTCACTTCCGGCATTCCAAAGGTACGCGAAGCGACCGAGGCATCTCATCCCATTGCGTGGCTAATAATCTCGGAAGAGATGCATCTTAGTTAATTCGCATGTGGCTCATTTTGTTTGACCAACTTGGCCGCCGGCGGGTTCGACGAAGAGATGCACCTTAGTTAATTCGCATGTGGCTCAAACGCTGTATTGCCAAGTCATCAAAAATAAGAACCACTCCGTCGCACCAGAAGAGGTTGGTTTATTGGACAGCTGGAAAACACCGTTGTCCAACCGCGGAGCTGTTCTCCACTTCGCCCGAAAAAACTTCTGCCACGTCGCCGACACTAGCGGGAAAGCATTAAGGTACGCTCGGGCGTATCCGCATTCCATACACTTTGCCCGGAAGCAATTACTTTTTCCCTTGGGATTTAGCGGATTTCCGTGCGGTTCGACTAAATACGGTTACCGAAGCGGAATCGGTTTCAGCTGTCCGGGATGATGAGCGGCGCTTCGCTGGCCAGAGTTCCCCCAGTTCCTCCCGCAACACTGCCAGTATCCGCTTAATCCCGCGCCGTCCCAGTTCCAGCAAAGCTTGGAAATCGTCCTCGGCAAAGGTGGCTTCCTCGCCGCCGGCCTGCACTTCCACAAGGCGACCATCGCCGGTCATCACTAAGGTCAAATCTACTGCCGCATCTTTGTCTTCGAGGTAATTGAGATCAAGAATCCGCTGCCCATGCCATAAACCGACACTGACTGCGGCCACACTACCGATCAGCACCTCTTGCAACGGAAAAGGCAGGTCATTCTGCATGGCGACTAACGCATCTGCCACTGCTAGAAATCCGCCGTTGATACTCGCCGTGCGCGTCCCCCCGTCAGCTTCCAGAACATCGCAATCTACGTAGAGGGTGCGCTCGCCCAGCTTCTGCAAATCCAAACACGTTCGCAAACTACGGCCGATCAGGCGTTGGATTTCGATACTGCGGCCATCTGGTCTCGTGCTGGTGCGTACCTTCCGTGGTGTGGTCGAACCGGGCAACATGTTATACTCTGCGGTAAGCCAACCCTTTCCCGTACCGACCAGGAAGGGGGGTACGGACGGTTCCACACTACAGGTACAAAGCACCGTTGTCTTGCCCATGCGGAACAGCACTCGTCCTGGCGCCCGGCCCCATGCCGGCCGAAGAATCTCTATCGGTCTCAACTCATTAGCCCGCCGACCATCAGGCCGACCCTGGGCGTCACTGGACGCGCTGCAAGGTTGCTCGTTTACCATCGGTACGTTGCTGTTCACAGAGCTCATCGGTTGCAACGCCTTTCCGCTGGACACTTGGCCTGCCCCGGCTGCATGTGCCGAACTTGCGCTATCAGGCTGACCCCGGTCTGGCTCAAGGGGCTTTCCTTTGTTGCAATCAGTAAGCCCTTCCAAGAAAAGTCGCCCGCAACGTTGCGAGCTCTTATTAATTGCTAATGCTTCACCTGCCACCTGGCCACTGGTGTTATTTCCAATGGTGCGGGGGGAGTCGTCAGCCCGATGGCAGAATCTCATAGGCTCGGACGACCTTGCCTCGCCTAGCCTCTTGAGAGCGGCAGCCCTGGCGCTCAAGGCCACTATCGTGCCAGGGACCTGGACCTACGATCAACCCTCAGGCCTGCGCGGAACTCTTTGAGCGTGAGACACCGCTGCGGGCATGGCCTAACCATTTGCCGGTAAGTCAAACTTCGAATAATTCGATGGCACTCTGATGAGATTTCTGCCGTGGTGCGCTCCGCTACGAATCTATGCAACCCTCGATTCTAGTGACACGGCCAACACTAGCTTAGAGTTGTGTCGGCGCGTCGTTCACCAGAAAGCGTCGTGCAGCAGGATGGATACCATCTGCTTGGAAGTTGGCGTAATACCCAGACGGTACTCGTCCCATGCTCAGTCATGCTACGATCGATCCGGGAGTGAGAAGTCTTGCGACAGCTCCTAGAACTTGCCTCGTTTTCGTTCTTTAGCAGGCAGAATTTCCAGGCAGGTCGTCCACCAACCGGTCAGGATCGTCTCGACGAATTCCTCGGGTAACTTCTCGTCGCGCATCTCTCGGGCCAGCCTGCGGTAGTCGTACTCCACAGGTACAAACTCCACGCGCAATTCCGGGTCGGCCTCCAAGATCGTGTACCACACGCGGGGGGTACCATCGTTTTCCGGCCGGCCGAGCACCCCCACATTTACGAAGAGCTTGGCCGTCGTGGCCTTCGAATGGGCGCATGCTTCCGTCATCGTCCTGCCCAGCAGGGGGGAGCCACGACCCGACGTCTGAATCGCTTCCAGATTGCGCTGCCACTTGATCCCGGTATGTGTCGCACAAATGACGTCCGCTTCATAAGTAGCACAGAGCCATTGCAAAAATGCCGTCGAGGTCGTGGATTCCCAGAGAAACTCGTTGATCTTGCGCGGACTGCCGTGGCAAAGCAACACTCGATAGCGACCCAAAAGCAGGCGTCGTTGCGTCGGTAATGTTCCTAACCAGCGACGATTCTCTGGACTGGTATGCTGGTAAGTGTACTCGTAGGAAATCCGCGCAAAATAATTGTCCCGCGGATCAGTATAACCACACTGACAATCCGGCAGGTCCCGCGCCAGCGATTGATCGTAATTCCCCTGAATACATTCGACTTGGTAGTCCCAAATCAGTGGAAACACGCGATCGGGATGTGGCCCAAAGGCACCGAAATCGCCTAGACAGTAGATCCCATCTACCCCGCGTTGCCTTATATCGCGCAGGGCCGCTTCCAGGGCCAGGTAGTTATTATAAATCCCGCCAAACAGGGCAATCCGACGCAGCATAGGATTTCTGTTAATAGTCGCGAGATTCGAGCTATTGATCAGGCCGTTCTGGTACAGTTATAAGTCCCGCCGCTGTGCCGAGGCGTTGGCACAAATTGTGCCGTGCAGATAGCAGGTATAACAGGCCGAATAGCGCAAACTGAAGCTCCGAAGACCTGATTGCAGATCGTCTCCCAAACGAGCGTCCGCGGCCTCCAACAGAATAGGACACACGTAAACGCCACGGTCGGTCAGGACTCGAGCGTGTCGGCAAAGTAACTGATCCAGGTCGAAGTCCGCGAGCATCTCGGCGGTAACCCGTTCCTGCGGCAAATACCCTCGGGTTCGTTGAGTTTCCGCACCCAGGCGGAGCAAGGGTAAGATTTTCACTCGTGGACGGTCATAACCGAAACGACGCAGCATCTCCACAAAGCAATGGTAGAGGGTTTCCGGAGAGAGTTCCTCCTCGACATGGGCCACGGTGATCACTGGCAGAAAGCCGTGTTCCAACAATCGGCGCACTCCCTGCATAGTGCGGGCGAAGGTGCCGGCACCGCGCACGGCATCGTTACGCTCCGCCTCGTAGCCATCCAGAGACACGCGGAACTCGAGGCTGTAAAGAGATTCTCGTTCTGCATGAGCTAACTCGCGCAGCCAGTCGTCACGCAGCACCGTAGCGTTCGTAAGAATCGTCACTGGTCCTAGGCGCAGCGCTTGGCACACCAGCGGAACTATGTCTGGGTGCAGAAACGGTTCGCCCCCGGTAAAATAATACTCTTTGACGCCTAAGGCCACCGACTCTGCCAACGCTTCCTCGACCTGTGCTCTCGGAATGAAGCCAAAAGTATGATTGTGCGGCGAGCATGAGATAAAACAATGTCGGCACGCCAGGTTGCACAGTGTACCGGTAATCTGGAACCACAAGTCGTCCAAATGAGCCAGGTGTACCGTAGCCGCAGCCTCTTCAAGAATCGGCAGTAACATAGGTGGTGTCTTGATATCGTGCGGGGATCAGCTTTTCGCGACGCGGCAAAGATCTATCTGCGGGTATCATACCAACCTTGCGCAATGGGCACAATTCGAGTGGCAAAAAGGTGATGTTTACTGCTCCAGGATATGGCTCTCTTCCTCATCATAAAGGTAAACGGGAACAGTTTGGCCCGCAGCGTAACCCTCAGATTCGGGGGGTACAAGAACAAAACCATCCGCCTGCGTGGTCGTCGAGAGAATAGAGGCCCCACTGGTGGCTATGGGCTCCACCTGATGGTTGCGGATACGCACACGAACGTAGTCCAAACGTCCCAATTCGGAACTGATTTTCGCTGCCAGAGGCAGACATACTTGCCGATAAGGCCAGGCAGTGCTCCGTCCTGCCAGTCGGCAGATTGCTGGTCGCGCGAAGAAATCATAAGCACATAGGCAGGAGACGGGGTTACCGGGCAGCAAAATCACTGGTCGGCCGGCGATCCAACCCAGTCCGGTGGGAGAAGAAGGCCGCATCGCTACCCCATGCACTAACAACTCTCCCAATTCCGCGACCAAGAGTGGAGCGTAATCTTCACGGCCGACCGAACTGCCGCCGGAAATCAGCACCACCTCCGCCGCCTCACAGGCCTCCTTGAGGCGTTGCCGCAACGTTTCTCGCTGGTCCGGAACCAGGTCTCCGTGCATTGGCAGTCCACCATCGCGGCGGATTAACGCATCCAGCATTACGGAATTGCTATCTATGATTCGGAAATTGCTGAGATGCGCTCCCAAAGGCATCAATTCGTCTCCAGTGATAAGCACGGCGACACGGGGTTGGCGAATGACAGGAATGCGGCTCAAGCCTGCCGCGGCCAGAATGGCCACATCCTGAGGCCGTAAACGCCGGCCTCGGGATAGCAGCAGGTTTCCTGCCTGTACGTCTTCGCCACGCCGGCTGACAGATTTTCCCGGTGGCACCGCTTCGAGCACTTGAACTACCGTCCCTTGTTCCAGCGCTAATTCGGCCCGCACCACCGTATCTGCCCCTTCCGGGAGTGGCGCTCCGGTCATGATCCGCACCGTTTCTCCAGGCGCCAGGGCACGGGGACAAGGACGGCCAGGTAACGATTCCCCCACCAGGCGAAACGAGACCGGTGAGTAGCTCGATGCGCCAAACGTTTCTTCGCCACGCACAGCGTAACCGTCCATAGCGGCGCGGTCGAAGTAGGGAACGTCCATCGGCGAGGCCACGTCTTCAGCCAGGATGCGGCCTACTGCTTCCCATAACGACACTTCCTCAGCGCCCAGAGCCGTGATCCGTTCCAGGAGCTGTTGCCGCGCTTGGTGTGCATCCCAGCGTCGGCGAAAGCCTCTCATGCGCACGTCATCCAGTGCCATGTAATCGTACCTTAATGAGGTCGGTTTATGCAGCGCTTTCATCCACAATCATTTGTCCGCCCTGAACCATTTTAGTTTGCATACCCGCTGAGTTGCCAACGGCGCCATTCTCCGACCCTTGCGTTCTTCCCTCAATTCGTCTTGTGTTTTGAAGCGTTCCTGGCATGATGGGCGACCATAGCATTAGCCGGAGCCAACTATCATGCTTTTCCTGGTGCCGCGCAACTTTCCGTCTTTTTTTGCCACTCAAGGAGCGGTTGTGCTGGCTCTACTGCTTTTTCTCATAGTTGGCAGCACGGCCTACTATCGGGTAAGTTATGCGGAAGCGAAGCGTCTGCGCATCGTTGAACCGGGTAAACTCTATCGCAGCGGCCAGTTGAGCCAACGCGGCTTGGAGCGGACCCTTCGGCGGTTTGGCATACGCACCGTGATTAATTTGCAGGAGGAAGCACCGAATCCCGAATTAGGAGCGGAATCGGAGGTCGCCCTTTGCCGTCGGCTGGCAGTGCGCTATGTATTCCTACCTTGCGATTCTCTTAGCCGCGAACAATATCAAGCCGGTGATTGGCCCGAATCCGCGCGCTTATTCCTTGCTCTCGCCACCGACCCGGCCTCTCAGCCAGTTCTGATACATTGCCGCGCTGGACTTCACCGCACGGGCGTACTTTGTGCCATCTACCGCGTTTGCGCTCAAGGTTGGAGTACAGAGGCTGCCTGGGCCGAATTGTGTGCCCATGGTTACGGAGATGATCGTTGTTCCGGCCTCAGCTATACTTTCCGCGACTATTTATTGCCGTTATGGCGAACTCCTTACGTTGAGCTTGAACCGCGCGCCACTTACAGAAGCCAGTCCCGTTCCTGTCTAAGTGGAAACTCAAAGGGCGAAGCACCTTGTTGGTCATCCTTAGATGCTAAGGCTTTGCGCGATTATCATTACCTGCCATGACCCTCCTGGACCGCACCATTTTTTATAACTTCCTTCGTGCCTGGCTAATCACCTTTGTTTCTCTGGTGAGCCTGTATATAGTCATTGACATATTTAACAAATTTGACGAGTTTCTGGAAGCGGCTCAAAACGATTTCCAAAGTGTATTGTTCCTTGTCGCCAGTTATTACTCTTATCAGATGGTGCTTATCTTCGACCGCATCAGTGGAGTGCTGGTGGTACTAGCGGCGATGTTTACCATCGCTTGGATGCAGCGGAATAATGAATTTATCTGTCTGTTGTCATCGGGAATCTCCGTGCGACGCATCCTGTGGCCGATCCTGGTGGGTGGGTTCGTGGTGTTGACTCTAAGCTTAGCAAACCGGGAAATACTTATGCCCCACCTAGCCGAAAAACTCATGAGACCGGCCACCGATCCGCGGGGCGAACTTCCCAGCCGCGCTTATGGCGCTTTCGAGCCGAATGGCATCCTCATTTCGGGGAACGAAGCACTTCGACGTTATCAGCTGGTCTATAACCTCACGGTAACTATTCCGGAACGCCTTACCGGCTCGTTGCAACACATTCGTGCCCAAGAAGCGCGCTATATACCACCGGGGACCGATCATTACAGCGGCGGTTGGTTACTTCTCGACACGACGCCCAAAACCTTACCGGAGAACTGGAACTGTCCTGTGCTGGAAATGATCGATCCAGGCAAATTCTTCCTCCGCACAGAGCGGGTAGACTTCGACCTGATTACCAGGCCGCCCGGCTGGTTTCAGTACGCCTCTACCTGGATGATTTTTCAGGAATTACAACGTCCCGAAACCATCGGTCTATCTTTATTGGCGGTGCAATTTCATCTGCGCTTGACTATGCCTCTACTGACCTTGATCATGACTGTGATTGGCCTTTCGCTGCTCTTGCGCGACCACCAACGCAATCTATTCCTCAATACGGGATTGTGTCTGGTAGTGGGCTTCGCCTTGTTTGGCGCACATTATTTGTGCCGACATTTAGGTGAACACGATTACTTAGGTGCTGTCGAAGCAGCATGGTTACCGATATTCCTGTTCGGCCCCTTAGCGGTCTGGCTTTGGGATGCGATACAGACCTGATGGCGTTAGTTTCATTCATGGCAGCCCAAATGTTTTAATTGTTTACTAACCATCAGATTGCAAAATTGTCATGCCTTAGTCCAAGGCAGGTACTTAGAATAAACCCCACTGGGTTGAAGAGCTATAAAGTGCTGTCGTGATTAGGCGGTAATTCCAGGACGATAAGCTAATACGCCGATCTATGGAGCAGAAATGTAAATTCCGCATATAAATGCGGGCCATGCGGTTCAACCAGGGAAAAGGTACCTTCAACAGGTGAATAGTGGTCGCTGAGGAGGTGTGGTAAATTCATCGAAGATGAAAAATCTCGCTGACCGCTGATTATTCAGATGGGCGCAGATATAAAGGTAGCCATGAAGTGCGAGATGGCATTGTAGAGGGAACATAACAACGCTCGATAAAAAGGAAAGACAGGCGGACCCGCGGAGGCATGATGTATGTGAGGCGAACCAACCAGAGTTTAGAGGTTTAGATTTGCTTCGACATATTGGCATATTATCGTTAAAACGAGATGACACTTATGGGCTAATGAACAGAATTGTATATTATCAAAGCCACTTGGATCTGTTTATGGACTGAAAGATTATTGATAAGCGCTGCCACGAGGTTATGGTTGGGCACTAAGTTTTTCAAGGAGTTGTTTGAAATCGTCGCGTTGGCGCAGAGCATCCAGGTCCTGATCGTGCTGGAGGTACTGAAGGCGGCTAGACGAGCGGAAGTAGCCGAGGTCGGCGGCCTGACGCAGCAATTCCACGGCTTGGGACGCGTGGGTTTCGCGCAGCCGGCTTTGCTCGCTGGGGGTGAGCTTCTGATCTTGGCTGACCGTCTCAGCGAGTACCGCGTGAACGCAAGCGAGGTTATAAAGTAAGCTGCCGGTTTTCTGGTGCTCACGAGAGAGGCGTTGGGTTTCGGCCACGGCGCGTTGAATTTCGCCGAGTCGCGCGAGGCAAATGGCCCGGTAAGCCCGCAAATTGGGTAGGCGTTCCCAATCCCAGGCAAGAGCATCTTCCCAATCACGCAAAGCGTCAGGGTAACGACGCAGTTCCATGTAAGTATGGGCACGCCCGGCGTAAGCGTCGCGGAGCGTTGCGGCCACCTCGAAAGATAACGCATCGCTGTTCGGGAGGGAATGCCCCAGTTCGACGGCGCGGTGGAAATCCGCTAACGCCTGCTCAACCTGGCCGGCATCACGATAGAGAGCGGCTCGTTCCGTCAGCACCTGAGCGAGCAGTAGCGAAAAGTCGGAAGATGGCGAGGGCCGCGCTAACAGATTTTCCAGAAGAGCCACGGCCTGCTTGTAATGCTGCTCAGCAACGGGCACCTGGTCGCGCCACTCGGCAAGAGCGGCCAACCCCTGATGACACCGTGCCATCCCCAGGACATAAAGCGCCTCTTCGACGCGCTGCTGATGCAGCTTTTCCCAAAGGGTAAGGGCATTACGGTAGGCAGATTCTGCTTTGTCGAGTTGACGGCTGTGGCGATAGAGGGTGGCGAGATGCTCATGACAGCTTGCTAACTCGCCGGACCACCGTTCCTGGGCATTGGTCTCCTTGCTAAGGGATTCGGCGTTACTCAGTGCCTGTAACCAGGCAGCTTCCGCCTCAGCATACTTCTTATGCTCCTGACACAGGCGTGCAGTGGCAGCATGGACCGCGTATGTCAGCGGCTTATACTCTGGAGATTGGCGGGCATCTGCAGGTAAACGATTCAGTATGTTCCAGGCTTCCTTGTAGGCGGTCTGAGCAGGTTCGTAAGCTCCCAGATCGTGCTCCAGCAAACCGAGCATCAGGTACGCGGAGGCCAGGGACCAAGGCGAAAGTTCCTTCAGGTCGAGGTTCTTGAGGCGTTCGGCGAGCGTGTCACGGAAGACAATCATCTGGGGGCGTCGTGCCTGTCGGGCCAGGGGCTGTCGCGCTGCTGGAGATAGAGAGACGCGGAACCACTGCTGGACAAAGCTCGGCGACAAGTCGAAGGGGCGGTGTTGCGCCGCACGCAGAGTTTGGATTTCCGCAAGCAGAGTTTCCATCTTGAGTGTAAGAGCGGCCAACTCCTCCCGCAATTGTTTTTCGTTCTGGCGAAGTTCCTTTTCAGAGGTCAGGCGGAGCTGTAGTTGTTTGTTCAGTTGGGCGATTTCTTCCTGAGCTGACTGGTAGCGTTGCTGGGCGAGTTCGAGGTTGGCCTGATGTTGCTGGATTTCCTCACGCAGGCGAAGGAGCAGTTCATCCTGGTTATTAGTGGCGAGCAGCTTTTCCAGTTGAGCGGTGCGCGCACGTTCCTGATTGAGTTGTTGCGTCTGCTGAGTCAACTTAGCCAACAGTTCTTCGGCGCGCTGACGTTCTGCCGTCAGCTGGTTTTCCAGTCGCGCCAGGGTTTCCTGATACTTATCGGATACCAGCGTGCTGGAGGCAGGAACCGTTTCCTGCTCGGTGGTGGGCATTGAGGTTGGAACCGAAGAAGTGGAATTAGCGCCTGTCGAGGAAGCGGTTGCCGGCTCGCTGAGAGCGAACCAGTGTCCGAGGGTGCGCTGGCTGACCAGACGGAGTAGGTCGAGAGGTTGCAAGCCTAGCCACCATGCTAAAGCGTAAAACGTAGCTGGGATGACGACCAGACAGACGCATAGGAGAGTCAGGGCGGGCATCCAGAACTGGCGACGGCGGGGGGGGCGAGTGTCGTTGGGCCAAGCGACACCGGGGGCGCGCGACGGCGAAGTCGCAGCTGAGGGCGTCGGGGATTGTTGGGATTTCGCGTCGGCCGATGGACAGGAGACGGAAGGTTCTGTGCCGTCCGAGCAACACAGCCGCTGGGCAAATTGCTGCAATTGCTGCGCGAAGCTAACGGCGGAATCGGGACGCTCTTCGGGATTCCTGGAAACACCACGGCTCAGGAAGCTGATCAATTCTGCGAAAAGAGGTGATTCAGCGGCCAAGGGGTAATGGCTTGCAGCCTCATGGAGTGGAACACGTTCGAGAGGCAGGGCGAGCAATTCGAAAGTGAGGGCAGCGAGGCTGTAAATGTCAGATTGCGGCGTGATCCGAGTTCCGCCTGCGCGCCGCTCGGGACTGAGAAAGCGCAACGACTGGGTCAGGTCGCCACTACCCGAAATGTCGTGCCGATAACTGGGTTCGAGAAGGACAGGTCGGCCGTCCTCGTGAGCCAGAATGATACGGCCTGGAACAATGTTGCCGTGGGCCAAGCCCATTTCATGCAAAGCGTGCACGCCTTCGGCCAGGCGACTCATGAGCGACAGTATTATGCGAATGTAACTTTGTGAGTCATTTCGAGACGCAGCGGCAGAGCCAGGATCTGTGCAGTGCGGTGTAGCGAGGTAGCGAGCCAGTCGTCGTTCGTAAGTGTGCAGGTCGCATAAAGGACGTTCGTTGCGGGTTTCTTCCTGGCTGGCGAGGCGAAGAGCCTGATACCAATCCTGTGAAGACGGCAACGTCTTTGAGCCGTTGAGCGGCAATTTCTCGAGGACTCGAGCCAGACTTACTCCAGGTACCAATTCAGTAACTATGTAAGCAACTTTTTCGCTGATGCCGTGCTCGTACACCTTGATCAGATGTTTATCGCTTAATTTGCGGAGGGCATAAAGAACCGAAAGTTCCTCTTCGGGGAAGGCAGGGCGACCCTCGGAAAAAATCCGACACTGAAGGCGCACGGGACGGCGCAGGGAAATCTGCCAAGCGCGGTACTGCACGGTGTCTGAACCACATGGCCATTCGCTGAGTAACTCGAAACCTGCCGACTGGCGTGCGCCGAAGCGATGGCCCATGGCGGAATCGCCCGGATTGGCCGCGATTGGTGTCAGCCATTTCTGCGCCAGGTCGTTGGTAGCGGGATGCTGGCGGAGCTGGGTGAGGATTTTAAGCACGGGCTCGGACGCCCCCGTATCGCAGGTGAAGTAGCCAGACACGGCGGCAACGTACAAAGCTTCCTGCTCGCCGCTTATGCCGTGCAGAAACAGCGTTTCTTCAGTATCGAAGCGGTAGAGCACCAGCGGATATAAAGGAAGTGCGGCCCATGGCCTGAGAGAATCGTGAAGCGGACCCGAGTGGGACAGCAGGTAGCTGTTACCCGGAAAACTGGTGCTCAGTTCCAGATACAAGCGTCCAGGGGAGGGAAGGCCCTCATTCTCGGCGCCGGTCAACACTAAGGGAGGCAGCCAGCGGGGAGATTTACCGGAAAGGTCCAGCCGAGCCAGACGGTAGGTACCTTCCCCCTCCTGTTCCACCCGAGCGAGAAATACCCAGCGAATCAGTTCAAAGAAACTCCCCGAGGCGAGCAACTGGGCCCAAGTTTGCACCAGTGCTTGGCTTTTGCTATCCCATTCCTGCGGATCAGGAGCGCCTGGCTCGAAAGCTGCTAAGGCAGGTGCGGCCAGCACGTAATGTTCCAACCAGGCAGCGGGAGTGCGAGGTAGCGATGTCGGCGAAGGTAAAGCCAGTAGCTGTTGCAGCGACGACAGACTGCAGGTGTCTTGGAGGCTACATTCGCCATGCAGCCAGTCGCGCAAGCGCACGGCTACGGGATCGTTACTGTTGCACAGTCCCGGTAGCAATAAGCGTACCCAGCGCCACCAACCTGCCAGGGGGCTTTGCAGCGCCAGAGAGCCAGCTTCTTCGGAATCGAGTCGCCAAAGCGACGGAAATCCCGAGGCTGGGTTGGATTCTTGCCCCTGACGTTGCGCCCAACTGGCCAAGCAGATACTGCCGACCAACCGGATTGTGGTTTCCCAGAGTTGGCGGGCGAAGAAAAAGCGTTCAGCGGCGGTCTTGGCGCACTCGCTGGCGCGCAGCAATTGGACGAGAGGCAACGGCAGTGTGCTCCACCGCGTCGAACTGTGCCGTCCGCTGGCCATGAGTTTTCTCCGTCTTCCTTGCCGAGAGGCACTCGGTACCGAATTGCCGCGATTGTAACCGTTTTCGCTGACGTGTCAAATGCACTTGACCGGTTAAAGATAATCGCGGGGATCAGCAATACAACCCGCGACAGCGGAGGCGGCTACCGTCAGCGGACTGGCTAAAAACACCTGGGCGTCTTTATGCCCCATCCGTCCGGGGAAGTTGCGGTTCGTGGCGCTGATGCAGCGGAGCGGTTCATTGAGCCGACCAAACGTATCCACCGGGCCACCGAGACATGCGGCACAGCTGGCCGGGCCGATCCGCGCCCCGGCTTCGGCGAAGATTTCATACAAACTCTTACCATCGATTTGCTCCGTGTGCAGTTGAGCTTCCACCTCCGTGGTGGCTGGCACGACGAAGGTATCGATGCGGACAAGTCGGCCTTTGAGAATGCGGGCAGCAGCGCGAAAGTCGGTGATTTTGCCTCCTGTGCACGAGCCGATGTAGGCGCGGTCCAGTTTCAGGCCTTTCACTTCAGATACAGTGGCCCGATTATCCGGGGAATGAGGCTTAGCCACTAATGGCTCGAGCCGGCGTACGTCGAAGACCTTCTCATAACAGAAGCGCGCGTCAGGGTCGTTCCGCACAACTTGGTACGGCTTGCCTGATTTGTTGCGTGCGTTAACGTAGTCGAGCGTGTGCTGATCCGGCTCAATTACGCCGTTTTTGCCGCCTGCTTCGATGACCATGTTACAGAGGGTCATGCGCTCTTCGATGTTGAGACTGAACACGCCTTCGCCCGTGAACTCCATGGCTTTGTAGGTGGCACCGTCGCAGCCGATCTCGCCAATCACCGCGAGGATCAGGTCTTTGGCCATGAGCCAGGGCGGCAACTCGCCTTCGAAAATAAAGCGCATCGTAGGGGGCACTTTGAGCCAGAGTTTACCCGTGCCGAGAACGAATGCCGCGTCGGTATTGCCGATACCCGTCGCGAATTCGCCGAACGCTCCGGCCGTACATGTGTGGCTATCGGTGCCGAATAGCACCTCTCCGGGTCGGGTGTGTCCTTCCTCGGGCAAGGCAATGTGGCACACGCCCTTATAAGAAGTGCGCCGGGGATCGCGGTAAGGCGTGGGCATACCATCGCCGTGCAGGAAGTCGGGATCGTAGTAATATCTGATTCCCTGTTCCCGCACGAATTCCCGCAGGATTTCGACATTGCGGTGTGCCCGCGAATCGGCGGTAAAGATGTAATGATCGGGAATGATGATGACTTTTTCCGGGTCCCAGACGCGCGCCTTGGCGCCGAAATGCTGCTTGAAGATGCCGATCGTGCCGGGGCCGCATACGTCAT
Source organism: Gemmatales bacterium (assembly GCA_025056555.1). Classification (GTDB taxonomy): domain Bacteria; phylum Planctomycetota; class Planctomycetia; order Gemmatales; family HRBIN36; genus HRBIN36. The sequence goes on from JANWVZ010000044.1 coordinate 19,717, forward strand.
GGGTCATGAGCACATCGCAGTTGACCCAGATGTTCTCGCCAGGTTCGACCTGCGAGCGGCCGGCAGCCCGCGCCAGGATTTTCTCAGTAATGGTCATACCCATGGTTATTTCCCAGTGATGCGGAAAAACATCGGTTGGTAAGTCCAGACTAACTCATAACGGAGGTACCACAGTACAGCAATATGTCGTAAATGCGGACGCAATTCCGGCATCTGCTGGGCCAGTTGCGTCAGAGAGGACAAGGGTTGTGGTGTACGCAGTTCCAGAAAGCTCTCTAAGAGCGCTTCAATGGGCGACTTGGGCCTGGGCAGGATGTAGATTTCTACGTCTTCATCAGGGTCAAAACCGGCTTCTTTCTTGGCGTAGGCGATGGCGTCGCTTAGCGTACCCAGTTCATCCACTAAGCCGAGCGTCTTGGCTTGCCGACCTGTCCAAATCCGACCGCCGGCAATTTTTTCAAGGTCTTGCCGCGTCCACTTCTGCCCAGCCCGCTTACGTCCCGCTAATGCTTTGTCGAGGAACTGGTCGTAAGTGTCCCGCATGAGTGCGGTCACCTGCTCGCGTTGCTTGTCGTTCCACGGCTCGGTGAGTGAGAGCAGTCCTGCGTTAGCGCCGCGGTCAATCGTATCCGTGGTCAGACCGATTTTGTCCATCAGCCCCCTGATCACAAGCTTTCCGCCGACCACGCCGATGCTGCCAGTAATGGTGCCCGGCTCAGCGAAGATGCGTTTAGCGGCCATGCTGATGTAGTACCCGCCGCTAGCCGCTGTGTCGCCCATGCTCACGATAACAGGCTTTTTGCATTTGTTGACTTCGTTCCAAATCAAATCGCTGGCCAAGGCCGAGCCGCCGGGGCTATCCACGCGGATAACAATGGCCTTAATGCTGGGTTCTGACTCAGCGCGTCGAATGGCTTCGACATACGTGTCGGCCCCGATCACCGCTTCCCCGAAAGGCGAGGCGGTGCCTTTGCCCGGCATAATGACGCCAATGGCGTAAATTAGGGCGATCTTGGGACGGTCGCTCAGGCGCGGTTCAATTGGTGGGCTCAGCATCTTGAAAATATCAAACAGGCCCGGTTCACGGGGACGTGGCTTGCCATAGTCGCTCACCAGCTGGGCTTTGACTTTCTTGGTCTCGGAAAAGACGCGGGCGAGGTCGCTCTCGTAGGCCAAGCGGTCAATCAGGCCCTGCTGCAGTGCTTGGCGGGGCGTGAATGGGCCTTGGTCGAGCAGCTCCCGCACTTTTTTGACATCGAGGTTCTTTTGCTTGCGGGATTCGGCAATGGTTTCGACCACGTAAGAATACATGTCGTCTAACACGGTTTCGAGATGCTTTTTAAGAGCGGGGGACATGCGATTGCGTATGTAGGGTTCAGCTGCGCCCTTAAAATCGCCCATCTGGATCATATCAGCTTGCACGCCGAGCTTATCAAGCAGGTCTTTGTAGAAGAACATCTGCATCCGCAGGCCCGAGAGGAAAAGCATCCCGGCTTCGGGCATGAACACTTCGTCGCAGGCGCTGGCAACCAGGTATTCGGCTAAACCACCACTCTCTAAAAACGCCACGCAGGGTTTCCCGCTACGGCGAAAATCGCTGATGGCGTGGCGCAACTCGGCCACGCGACCCCAGCCGATGTCGAGTTCGTCAATGTGAAGCAGTAAAGCCTGGACCTGGCGATCGCGGGCCGCCCGCTGCATGCGGTCAAGCCGGGTCCTGAGGTTCTCCAACTGAATGCCCAGGATTGGATCGGGCGCGGTCGGCGTTTCTTCCATGTTGCCGCCTAAGCGGATTACCGCAATGCGCCAACTCGCTGCAGCGGTCTTATCCTGCTGGGCGCTACTGATGTTCAACGCCATCAATATGACGATCAGCGCCGAATAAGCGGCTATGGAACGCAAATGCCCGAGCATGTCGCTTTCTCCTTATTCGGTACCACCTGAGATTACTCGCAGGAAATCATCCGCCTCGCAGTAATTCTGAGAGGGCAAGTAGTGGGTGTCAAGGAATTGCTCCTGGCGTTGTGGGTACCTCTAATAAACATACTCACAAATCCAGGCATTGGTTTTTTCTTGCTTGCTGGGCGTGCTGAGCCTTGGCCAGAAGAAATGAGACAGATCACGATCCCCACGGAGATTCATTCGCGGGAAGAGGCTGGCCCACAGAAAGCATAGGCTTACTGCTGCCTTCCAACCTGCTGCTAATCGCAGTTAGCCCTCGTTCCAAATCAGTAAAACCTTACCGCACTGGCCGCCGGCAACGATGCTGAAGGCATCCTCAAACTCGGTGTAATGGAAACGATGTGTGATGACCGGTTGGATGTTCAGGCCCGATTGCAGCATGACGGTCATCTTGTACCACGTCTCATACATTTCTCGGCCATAGATGCCTTTGATGGTCAGGCCGTTGAAGATCACCTGGTTCCAATCAATGGCAATGTCATGTTCTGGAATTCCAAGTAGGGCAATCTTGCCGCCGTGGGCCATATTGTCCAACATCATGCGAAAGGCGTCCGGATGCCCCGACATCTCCAGGCCGACGTCGAAACCTTCCTTCATGCCCAACTCGCGCTGAATGGCGTGAAGATCTTCCTGGCGGGGATCGAAAACGCGTGTCGCGCCCATCCGGCGAGCCAAGTCTAAGCGGTAAGGATTGACGTCGGCCACAACGACGAAGCGTGCTCCCGCGTGGCGCACTACGGCAATGGCCATCAGGCCTATGGGACCAGCTCCCGTAATCAAAACGTCCTCGCCGAGCACGGGAAATGACAAGGCAGTGTGCACGGCATTGCCGAAGGGGTCGAAAATCGCCTGAATGGCGCGAGGAATATTCGGATCATGGGCCCACACGTTGGTCATGGGCAAGGCAATATATTGGGCAAACGCCCCAGGCCGATTGACTCCGATACCCTGCGTGTCCTTGCACAGATGACGACGCCCTGCCAGACAATTACGGCATCGCCCACATACAACGTGGCCCTCGCCACTGACAATTTCGCCGGGATAAAAATCTTTGACGTTCGCGCCGACTTCGACCACTCGACCGACGAATTCGTGTCCGACGACCAAAGGCACAGGTACGGTCTTCTGCGCCCAAGCATCCCAGCGGTAAATGTGCAAATCGGTGCCGCAGATGCCGGTCTGCAATACCTCAATCAGCACGTCATTGATGCCGATGGACGGCACCGGCACCTCCTGCAGCCAGAGTCCAGGCTGAGGTCGTGCTTTGACGAGCGCCTGCATTGTCCGGGCCATGGCCCACTCCGTAAAGACTCGATTGTGTATAAGTGTAACGAATCGGGCCAATTTTCCCAACCAAGATAGTGTCGTTCCCTTGCTTTTGGGCTATGATTGGATAGACTGGGCCAGCAGCGTCGCACTCGCGGTGGGGGATGGGTTAGCGTACTATACAATAACACCAAGCAATGACTCGCGTGCTTGGCGTCAAGCGGGTAGTGGCCCAAGCCAAGGTTATTGGGCCGCCTGAATGGCGTCGTCTTAAGGGGAAGCACCGTGCTCGCTATTATCAGCGACATTCATAGTAATCTCGAGGCCTTGCAAGCGGTTCTTGACGATATCCGAGAGCAGGGCGTGGAGAAGATTTATTGTTTGGGGGACATCATTGGTTACGGCCCGAATCCTCGCGAGTGCATTGACGCGGTGATGGATTTTCCAGTCGTATTGTTAGGCAATCACGACCAGGCCGCGATTTTCGATCCCGAAGGCTTTAATGCGGGAGCCTTGCGGGCCATCTTGTGGACGCGTCAGCAACTGGAGGAAGACCCCAACCAGGAACGAGCCATGCAGCGCTGGGAGTTCCTGGCCGAACGACCGCGACGGCATTCGGAAAATGGCGTGATCTATGTTCACGGCTCCGTGCGCAATCCACTGAATGAATACATTTTCCCCGAAGATATTTACAATCAACGCAAAATGGAAAAAATCTTCGCGCTGGTCGAGCAATACTGCTTTCAAGGGCACACCCATGTGCCTGGCATCTTCACCGAACGCCTCGAATATTATCATCCCGAAGAGATTAGCGGCGAGTATCGCCTCGACAATGCTAAGACCCTCATCAATGTCGGTTCGGTAGGCCAACCGCGGGATGGCGACTGGCGCGCCTGTTATGTGCTATTCGATCCCAAACAACGGCTGGTGCGGTTTCGTCGAGTTCCCTACGATGTCGAAACTACTATCCAGAAAATCTACGAGGTGGAAGAACTAGACAAGTATCTTGGTGATCGGCTGCGCGAGGGAAGATAAAAACTTATTGCAGCTTGACTTGCTCATCCGCTACGTCAGCCCGTAGCCCTTCATAAGCATTAGCATTCCACAAGTTTAGCGTGGCTTCGGTAGAAAGAGGCTCAGCAAAGTTCGTATCGTGGTTAGCGACCCAGCTCGACTCCTAGGTCTGACTATGGAAACCTTAAGGTGCGGTGTCGGGCAGTAGGTTGGCTTGGTACAATGAAGCAGCATGGCTCAGGGCGAAGATGCAACGTTTCATCGGTAAAGTGTCCTGAGGCGGCTTAGGAGTCCATCTGGGCATGGATC
>JANWVZ010000045.1 GCA_025056555.1 Gemmatales bacterium
TCGCTGCTTCCCAGAGCGTCGCCTTGCACCTGAGCCTGACTGATTTGCGCAGCCGCACGCACGCACATCAGGTGCTGCGGTTGCAATCCCGGTTTGGGCCGATTAGCACGGATGCGCACCAAGCGAAACGGCCGTCCCGTGAGCAATGCCAGGGTCAAACTGCTCCGCAAAATTTGTCCACCGCCCTCGCCGAACGAACCGTCTATTTCGATCATGCTCGCCCCATACCTCGCAACCGGGCGCCCGCGTTCGTGAATCAGGCACTGCCACGGAATCGCAATTGTTTGAAGCGACGGACACACTCCGTGATGGCGGTTTCCGTGGGCAGCCGCTCGATGCTCGACGCTCCGAAGAAACCGACGATGCCTTCGGTGTGGTCGAAGATATACTGAGCGTCTTCCGGTTCGGAAATCGGGCCGCCGTGGCACAAGACGAGGATGTCGGGGTTGATCTTCTTCGCCGCGTCGTGCATGGCCTGGATGCGTTTGCAGGCTTCGTCGAGGGTCATGGCCGTTTTCGCGCCGATGGTGCCTTTCGTGGTCAGGCCCATGTGGGGAATGAGTACATCGGCACCTGCGCGAGCCATCTCTCGGGCTTCGTCTTCGTGGAAGACATAGGGACAGGTGAGCAGGCCGAGTTCATGCGCCTGACGAATCATGTCCACTTCCAGGCCGAAGCTCATGCCCGTTTCTTCCAGGTTGATGCGAAAGAGACTGTCGCGATCAATCAGGCCGACCGTTGGGAAGTTTTGCACTCCGCTAAATCCCATTTCCAGGAGTTCGCGCAGAAACAAGGGCATAATGCGAAACGGATCGGTACCGCAGACGCCGGCGAGGACTGGGGTATTTTTCACGATCGGTAACACCTCGCGAGCCATCTCCACGACGATCTGGTTGGCATCCCCGTAGGGCATCAACCCGGCCATGCTGCCGCGACCCGCCATGCGATAACGGCCCGAGTTATAGATAATGATCAGGTCAATGCCGCCTGCTTCGGCACATTTGGCACTCAGGCCGACACCGGCGCCGCCCCCGATGATCGGCTTTCCCGCCCGCACTTGAGCACGCAGTCGCTCCAGGCACTGTTCTCGCGTAAAGCGTGGCATGATAAGCCCTCCAGGTGCTCAATATCTTCCGTTTTCAGTCACCCCGACACTCCGGTTCGCGGCTGCGAGGATTCAGGAGCATCCCTCCTGGAATCAGGCTCGCGATCGCCTGGTCATCGCTATAATTAGATCATGCTGGTTAGCGACTAACACCGTCCGATTTATGCATGACGGGCGAAGTTTCCCAAAGGATGTTCAGCTTGCTTGCGAGCTTACTGGTCCCCGTTCAGCCTCGCGAGCCGTCGCCATTTCAAAGTGCGGTAGCGCTGAGCGCGAGCCTGGTCTGTCGTCAGCCTCTTGTTGGGAAAGTTTAGTCGAATCCCTGACGGTGTTCAACCGACTAAGCCAGGCAGTCGAACTGGTTTTTCTGGCGCTCGGGACTCCTCGAAGTGTGCTGGCCTGGATCGCCCAATATTCGCCGTTCCATCGCAGCCAGTTTCAGGCGGGCGAGCGCGGTGAGCGGCAGGTTGGCATCTTCGCTTCGAAGGGAAGACATGGTGGGAAGAAAATCCGGTAAAGCGATTTTCGTTCAGCCCGGCTTCGTGGGCCTGGCTGGCGCATCAGCCGCGGAGGCAACGGCGCGCCGGGAGGGATCGCCCTGGCTCATGCTGAGTCTGTCGGTGCTGAGTACGGAGTGATTTGACCGCAGCCCTGCGAGGCGTGGCGCTGCGAGGATGCGGTCAGTGCCAAGCTTGAACCTTAGACGTTAGTACGCGCGGCGCGTCCGACCACTGCGTCGTGAATCTGTTTGCCTGGGGTGCGATGCATGAACTCACCGCAATCGCCGTGGAGTTCAAGGTGGCGCGAAAAACTGATCTTGATCTAGCTCCAGGGTTCCTGCTTTAATCGCGTCAAGTGCACATACGTACACTTAGTTTTGTTCGCAGGGAAGCCCGCTTCAGAGCCGATGTGGAGACAGCGATGCGCTGGTGGCAACGCCTGCAACGGTGGTGGCAAACCCGAGGGAAAGTTCCTGCGGAGCGCCGAGCGGGTCGCTTCTTCGCGGAAAAGCTCGCGGAGGCATTTCGTCGCGAACCGTATCGCCTGTTGCCCTGGTATGACGAAGGGCCGAAAGACCCGGTGCAATGGCGCAGTATAGTGCGCAAGATGTTGGCAGAACCGACGGTGAAGGCGGGGTTGTTGCAGAAAGTGGCGGCAGTGGCCAGTCTGGATTTGCATGTCCATCCTGCGCATCCGGACCGACGTCAGGATCGACAGGCGGCGCGGTTTGTTTTCGACGTACTGACGCAGTGTGCAGGCGGCCTGCGCAAGATTTGTGAAGCGATTCTGCTACCCGCGTTGCTGGATGGGTATAGCGTGGCGGAAAAAGTCTGGATGGTGCAGCGACGCGGCCCCTGGGCAGGCAAAATTGTCCTGCGCGACCTCAAGGCCAAAGATCCCTCCTGGTTGCGCCTGGAAACGGATGAGTTTCACAATGTCCGCGCCATCGTCAGTGCCGACGGTCGCCAGCGCTTTGAGCCGCAGGATTTCGTCATCCTGCGATATCTGGCGCTGTATGAGCATCCCTATGGCACTTCGGATTTGTGGGCGGCGTATCGAGCGTGGTGGACTTTGGACACGGCCTGGAAGCTGCGGCTGTTGGCGTTGGAGCGGTTCAGTCAGCCGTTGTTGCTCGGTCGCTATCCGGCCCATCGCAGTGATTGGCAGAGCGCTCTGGAACAAGCCTTACGCGAAGCGCGCCATGCGGGCTACATCACCCTTCCTGAAGGCGTCGAGATTATTCCGTTGACGCTGGCCGGACGCAACGCGGAAGATTTCGCTCAGGCCGTGCGCGATCTCCGCCACGAAATCTACCTCAGTATTACCGGTGCCTTGCTGCACGGCCTGGAAGGTTTGCGTACTGGAGCCAGGTGTCTGGGGGAAGTACATCGCAGCACTGCCGAGCTGCTAGTCTGGCACCTGGCGCAACTGGTTTCTGATGCGCTCAACAGTCAGCTGGTTCCCGACCTGGTTCAGCTCAATTTCGCTTATGCAGACGTGCCTCGGGTTCAGCTCGTGGGGGTCAATGACCGGGAGTTACTGGCATCGTGGCAAGTGGATCGCGGCTTATTGAGCATGGGCTTACCGCTTTCGCGCTCTTCGCTCTATTTGCGCTACGGCCGACAGGCTCCCCTGGAACCGCAAGACCAGTTGCCAGGGGAACGGGGGTGTCGCGGTTTAGAGTCCCGCGGTGATTCGTGCCCGTGTGCGGACGTCGCTGACCAGGGGGTGTCGCGGCGGCGCACATTGCAGGCTTAGACGCTTGAGTACTTGAGGAGGTGCAGCATGACGACACTGACACAAGAGCATCGGGAAACTACGCCCCGTCTGGCACGGGTGCGGAACGTGGAGATCTTCGCGGCAGGAACCTGGCACGGCCAGCATTTCGGAGCGGCCGAACTCGAACAAATTGCGGAAAATTTTGAACGATTCAGCAGGACAGTGCCTCCCGTGATTCGTCCACCCGTGGTTCTTGGTCACGAGGAGGATCAGTCCTGGCTGAGGCAGAGTGGCTTACCGGCAGCGGGTTGGGTTCACGACGTCTGGCGGGACGGGCGTCGCCTGCTGGCTCATTTCAGCGAAGTCCCCGCGCTCGTGGCCCAACTGATCAATCAGCGGGCCTACCGGCAGGTTTCCGTGGAACTGTACCGGGATTTCGAGCATGAAGGTCGGCATTATGGATGGACGTTACGCCGCGTGGCCCTGTTGGGGGGAGAGCTGCCGGCGGTGCGGGGATTGGCCGATTTGCCCCGTGCTGAGTTCACCGACCCGGAAACGCCGTGTGTACTGGTCACTCGTGCCGTGTCGTCCACAGCATCGCTGGACAGCGGGGCGCGACGCCAACGTATCTGGGCCTGCTGCGAACGGCTGCTGGAACAGGGCAAGCTGCTGCCGGCCCTGATTCAGGATGGTTGGCTGGTGGACTTTGCCAGTTCCCTCGACACGGAGCGCCTGTTGCGCTTCGGCGAAGACCAGCTCAATCAGCTGGACGCTTTTCTGCAATGGCTGGAATCGTTTCCCCCGCTGGTACGTTTCAGCGAGCGACTGGCTCCCGTGCCCCAGCAAGCCGACCCGGCCCTGCAAAGTGTTCTGGATTATTACGATCGGCACGCCGCAGAACTGGGTCGGCTGGGATTCCCTCGGGAGCGTTTCATCCAGGCATTCCAGCGTTCAGGAATGTCAGCGGCCGAGTTTCTGGGCCGAGCTTCCTGATCAGCACAACCGTGAACTTCCGGGAGTCCAACCGCGGGACATCAACGCCAGGCCCGGCCCTGGCAGGCAGGCGGCAGCCCAACGTGGGGCCGTCCAACAGAGAGGAGGTACATCATGGTCAGCCGCATTGCTACTGTGCCGTATGCGGAAACCCGTCGGCTCTGGCCATTGGGGGCGGAAGCCATGAGCTACCGCGTCGGCGATCTGCTGGGCATGACAGAAAACGGCTACGCCGCGCTATTCGATCAGCGGCAACCGCTGCGGTTTCTCGGCGTGAGCGAGGAGCAGGTACAGGTACCGCCCGGTGCGGCACCGGGACAATACCGGGTGTGCGTCGATCGGCCGATGTTGCTGTCGGTGCGCATGAACAATGCCAGTCCGCACCACGTGGGCTACAAGGCCTACGCGCACAGCCGCGATCAGGTGCAGCTTCAGCCGGGAGCGTTTGGTAACTTCGCGGGGGTGATCGTGGCGGTCCTGAACCCCGCCGAGGTGCTGCTGGCCCCGCCGCAGCGCAGTCGCGCCGATGCCAGTGGCGTGCGCATTTTGCCGGGCGACCAGGATCAGGTGCTCGGTCGGTTCGCTTTGTATCAGACGATCTTCGTGCCCAACACGGCGCCGATAACGGTTACGCTCCCGCCTTTGAGCGCGACACAACCGGGCGACATCCTTCGCTTCGTGAAAACGACTCCGAACGCCTATGCCGTAACTTTGCAGGCCGCGCCAGGCGACAGCATTGAGGGGCTGGGGAATTTCGTGTTATCGGCCTTTGCCAGCCACGTGGTACTGGTCTCCAGTGGAGACCTCTGGCTGGTGCTGACTCATCGAGCGGGCTGAGGCGAGAAACGTGAAGCGGACGCGGCATTTGTGACAGGGTCGTGTCAGGCTTTTCTGATGCAACAGGAGGAGTCCACCATGCAGGTAGATCTCTTCACGACGGCGATGCGTGCAGAGTTTGTGGCCGGCTACAATCCGCCGGAATCGCACAAGCCCACCTGGCAGCGCTTTACCACGATACTGGATTCGCGGGCTCGGATAGAACACTACGCCTGGCTGGCACCGCCGCCGGGGATTCAGGCCTACGCCGGGCATCGCCGATTTGCCCGCGTGGATGTGGTGGATTATCGCGTCGAAAACCGCGAATTCGATGGCGCGTTCCAGGTGCCGCTGCGGGATATTGAGGATGATCAGACAGGCGGCTATTTACTCAAAGCGCGGCAGCTGGGAGAAAAAGCGCGGCAGTATCCGGGTCGTGCGGTGTTACGGACGCTGGCGCAGGGGCGGACCCTGAGCTGTTTCGATGGCTCGCCTTTTTTCGCGACGACGCACCAAGAGGGCGTGGGCCGCAACCTGCTGGAATACACCTCGGCCAGCGGCGATGGTCAGCGGCATCAGGTGATCATGCTTATTCACCGCGGACCAGTGTTGCCCATGATTTGGCAGAATCGCAAGCCGTTCGTCCTGCGCGACAACGCTGACAGCCGCGAAGCGCTGCTGCACAAGGTGGTCAGCTTCTGGGTGGATGGGGAAGGCGCAGCGGCCTTCGGTTACTGGTGGGATGCGGTGTGTCTTCGCATTCTGCACACGCCCACCGTCGCGGAACTGATCCAGCTCCTCATGCTGGCCGAGACCGAACTGCGTTCCTTCCGTCTGCCGCTGACCCTGGCCGGCGACGAAGCGGAATACGTCCACGAGCAACTGACCCTGACACCGGACACGTGCACCTGGGTGTGCTCCACGGCGCTGGCGCCGAAACTGCGGCAAATTCTGGTGCAGGACACGATTCCCGACAGTAACGGCAACCTCGTCGGCAATCCCTACCGGGGCGCAGCCGAGCTGTTGGTGAGCGCTTTCCTCAACGAGTAAGCCGACTTTCGGTCCGCTGGTTCCGCACGATTCTGCTCGTGGCCCGGGTTCGCTTTCCCATCTGAGCAGCCGCGGGATTACCAGCACACCCCCTGCGCAGAGCGAGCGGAGAGCATGAGGCCAAGGATAGTGAGAGTCTTTGAGAGCCTAGCGGGCTGGGTGTCGGTGGGAGTTGGCCTGACCCGGTAGCGGGCGAGCCACGCCGACATCCAGCCTCTGCGGGAGGTCGAGCATGTCTGTGCCTTTTCCAGAACAACGCGAACAGATCCGCCAGATTGCTGCCCTGGTCGTGCATCGGGATCCGAGCGATTGGCCCGAAGGCTGGGACATTCTTATTGATCATGCGCGACGGACCGCGTGGCAGAACCTTCTGAGCTGCCTGACGGCGCGCGGTTATTCGCCGCACCAGATCGCCTGTTGGGATGGCTGCGCCGAGTATCTGCGGGACCTGACACTTTACTGGGTACTGACGATGGCCGCGGCGTTCACCGCGGTGCCGGAAACCGTGTTACGTCGCCTCGACCGGCGCAGCGAACTCCATACGGTTCAGATAACTATTCAGGGACAGCCCTGCTGTCCCCGGGAGCAGGTGATCCGTTTCGGCTCATGACCCGGCTACTGAACTTCGATCTGGTTGGCGGCCACTAATTCGCCCAATTCCAGGATGGCATGTTGCGCCAGCTGTTTGGCGTAATACGTAGGAACGCGACCCCGCAAAATGATGCCCCGTTCACTGCGCACGACCCGCAAGTCGCGGATGCGATTGCCCAGGCGTTTCTGGACGGTGGCTTCCAGCAATTCATCCCCTGCGGCCTGAGCCGCATCGAACCACGGCCAGGCTGTTACCTGGGGGCGAATCTCGCAGTTGACCCGATCCGACGACATGCTTCTCCTCCCGTCGCTCAGAGCCGCGATACCCGGGCCGGCGCCAACTCACGGCGAGTTGGCCGATAATGAGAGCTCGTTGGTGCTTGCGGAGCTTGAAGCGACAGAACGCTGCCCCAACTCGCGCTTCCTGCCGCTTCCTTTCGGTTTCCAGTCCGTTGCGGCGCTCGACCGCACTACCACGCGGAAATCCTTTCTGCTCCTTGCGTTTGCTAGTAGTTTACGTAATGCATACGTTGGGAGTCAAAGAAAAATTCGTGAATTTCTCGCCACTTTCGCCTTGCCCCGCGCGGGTTTACCTGTTATGCGACTCTGGAGCTTTAGGCGAATTGTGCAGGAATAATCGCCCTGGCTGCTCTGGCGCGGATGCGTTGGATGGGCCTGAGCAATCGCTGCGGTGCAGTTGCTGCCCACCATTTTTCTGTGTGTTATGGACTTGAGCAGAGCCCGTGATAATTTTGCCAACAAACAAGCAACGTTGCTGCTCACCATTTTTCTGTGTGTTGTGGACTTGGTCGCCGAGGTGTGCGGTGACACAATAAGGCAGGGAGCCGTCCGGCTGGCCGCGATACACCGCGGCCATGACCGCGCGGCCCGCAGCTGCTGGATCGAGAAGTCAGAGCTGTCCCTGCCGCAGGGCTACGCCCAAGACGAGGAACCGAGCGATCGCCACCGGAACGCCTAATCTGGCTGAAGGGCCAAACCTGTCGGAGGTGGAGAAGCCGCTGGTGGCACCGTGGCTGGGGTGGTTGCTCGCCGCGGGGTTGGGCGTGAGCGTCTGGGCGGTGGATGGGGTTTTGGGTTGGCGTCCTGAGCACGTTACCCCCGCGGGTTGGCGGTTACTGGCGATTTTCCTGGCCACCATCTTCGCCTTCATTCTTCGCCCCATGCCGGATGGTGCCATAGTGCTGCTGGCGATCATGGTTACGTTAGTCACGGCCACGCTGACTATCGAACAGGCGCTAGCCGGATACGCGGATCCAACTGTCTGGCTGGTGCTGGCGGCCTACCTGATTTCGCGGGCGGTGATTCAGACGGGTCTGGCCCGGCGAATTGCTCTGCATTTCATTCGCCTGCTCGGCGCCCGCACCGTTGGCCTGGCTTACGCGCTGATCGCGACGGACACGTTGCTGGCCGGAGTCATACCCTCCAATGCAGCGCGGGTCGGGGGCGTGGTCCTGCCCATTGCCCGCGCCTTAGCGGAACATTATCGCTCCTATCCCGGTGCCTCGGCCCCGCTTCTGGGGACGTTCCTGATGCTGGCGATCTATCAGAGCGACATCGTCGCCTGCGCCATGTTTTACACCGGCCAGGCCAGCAATCCTTTAGCAGCCCTGGAGGCCGCTCGGGTTAGCGCCGTCGCAGCAGTCGAGCAGGTCGCGCTCCTGGGCAGCACGGCCAGCGCCAGCGTGCATCAGCCGTTTGTGCTTCACTATGGAAACTGGTTACTGTATACCTGCGTGCCCGGGCTGGTGTCGCTGCTGGTGGTGCCGGCGCTGACGTACAGGTGGTGCCCGCCGAGGTTACGCCATACCAGCGACGCTCCCCAACTGGCCCGCGACCTGCTGCGCGCTCAGGGGCCCATGTCCCGACGCGAACTGATCGTCCTGCTCATTTTCCTGACCACTTGCCTCAGCTGGATGGTCGGAGGATTCTTGCTCGGTCCGAAAAGCATTACCCTCGTGGCGTTGCTGAGCGTTGGCCTGTTAATGATCACGGGAATTCTGCAATGGCGCGATGTCGTTGAAGAAAAGGGAGCATGGAACGTGTTTCTGTGGTACGGGGGCTTGGTGCAATTGGGCAACTTACTGCGCGACACGCAGATTCCTCAGGCGGTGGCGCGGGGTTTGGCCGGTTATCTGGGGGCCTTGCCGCTGGTGGTTCTGTTTCTGACTATCGTGCTGATTTACTTTTACGCACACTACATGTTTGCCAGTATCACGTCGCACATTGTGGCTATGTACGCAGCTTTTGCGGGGATCCTGATAGCCGGGGGAATCCCCGCACCGCTGGGGCTGTCGTGTCTGGCATTTCTGACAAATCTGTCGGCGGGGCTGACGCACTACGGCACCACGCACGGCCCGATTCTTTTCAGTGTCGGCTACGTCCGCACGGGCGAGTGGTGGAAGTTGGGGCTGCGTTTATCGGTAGTTAATCTGAGCATTTGGCTAACGCTCGGCCTGGCCTGGTGGAAACTTCTGGGACTCTGGTGATGCCCGGTGAGAATCGTTTTCGCGTGGTCGGCGTGCTTGCGTTTTGCCAAGGGGCTATCGTTTGCCGGCGGAGGAACTCGTACCGTAGTCAACGGAGCGGGTCACGCACTGCGGCCCGCTCTGGGCAGGCGGGCGCGGTTCCAGGAAACGGGTGGCGGCAGAGGTCAGGCCACGCCGAGCGTTGGAACCGCACGCGCGCACCTGCACTGCGGGCCGGCTTTAATCTTCGGGGAAGCGAGCCCCGCTGCAAACAGAGACGCGATGGAAAAACGGGACGACCGGTAGGGCCCTGGCAGAGGGCGTTAGTATCTGATACCGATGGCGCCGCCGAGCTTGATGTGATCGATGTGGCGGTCCGTGGTGATGAGGTCGGACCAGCTGGTCCAATCGTGGCCATATTCCGTGAAGATTTCCGCCAGGAGGTCATAACCGCAGCGGGGTATCAGGATACCGGCATGTCCCCCGGCAAAAATGCCGCCGATGTTATCGGTGCGATAGGGTTCATCGAGAAACTTGGTGTTGGCACTGCCGAAGCGTCCGCCGCTGAATACGCCCACGACGAAAGTCCAGTCGCCGGGTTGCCCGCCCCCAAAATACCATTCCCGTCCCAAGGCCAGACGCACCCAATAGACGTTCCACTCGCGGATGGTGAAGATGGGCAGGTCATGATCTTCCCCGCCGTTGTGATAAGTGAATTCAAAGCCCAATTCGCCGAACCAGGCAGCGGGTTTGGTTTCGTCGTACAGGAATTGGCGAACGCCGATTTCTGCGCCGATACCGGGGTCGAGAGTGCGATCCAGTTTGCCGCCGCCGACCAGCCAGACGACACTCATGCGCCCGTACACCTCGAAAGGCAGAAACAGGTGCGGATACGCACAAATCGGATGCTTACAGGGTCGTTCGTGGTGTTTCCATAAGCGCCAACGTGCTTCCGTGGGACTGAGGAGGTGCGTATCGCTGGGGAAGTCGTCGCAGCTGTGGGCACGCTCACCGTGAAAGAGGGCGCGAATCCTGTCCAGGCACGAACCGCCCGCGCGCTCACACAGCACGCATCCGCGCTCCTGACCGGTTTCCGAAGCAGAAGCGCCCGGAACCTGGGCATTCGTGGCAGCGGTCAGGCCTGAAGGTTCGGAAAACGGGAGCATGGACGAGGGTAAACCGTCCCACAAAGGCACGGCAGTGGGCTTGCCTGATGCTGGACGACTTCGGGGCGTGGCAGCTTCCTGAAGCGAAGGCGGATTAGAAGGGGCGGGGTAAGGAAAACTTGGTGCCTGGGCCAACCCGACGCTGGTGGAGCTGAGGCAGCAGGTCAGGCCGAGCCAGGGGATGAGACAGCACCATGTGCAGGAGTTACGCAATCCAGGCATACGCGATCTCGCGCAGACTTCGGCAAGCCAGCAGGAGCGGACGAATGCGTCCTATTAATCTTCGGCTGCGGAGTGGAACGCGCTAAACTTTTTTAGCGGTGCTGCAGGGTTTGCCGATTATGCGCGGCGTAGCGAATAATCCGGCGCGATGTCCCGTCGCTGCGCGGCGATCTGGTCGAGGAGGCGCGAGCGCGGCGATTCGTCGAACCGCCAGGGCCAAGGCAACACGCGCATCGTGATGGTTCTCCGTCCTCCTGGTTTTCTGGGGCATCAGATGCAGCACAGCCACTGTACGGTGCCGCGACATCCCCAGCGCCATGAGGCCTCAACACGGTCTGGCGGACAGCAACGGCTGAGCGAGCCCGCCCAGGTATCGGCGAGCCGCTGACTGGTTCCTCACAGGAAAGCTGCGCCGGCTTCCCATCCCGCGGCCTGGGGGGCTATTCCGAAGCATCGGCGGTCTTGGTCCTTAGTGTCGTCTGCGGTTTGTCAGACGCGCCGATGTTTCGCTGCAACGTGGAGTGTACTCGAGTTAGGTGCCGGCGTGGGCACGTGGACGAAGCTAAGCCAAGCCAAAGAGCCGGCGGAAGAAACCGGGTTTGGCGTCGTCGTTCGGGGCGTGCTTCGAGTCAGGCGTTGCGGGAGGTGGCGGAGCGGAGGGGTGAGCGCTGGGGTTCACCTCGCCGAAGCTCGAGCGCGAAGACGCTGGCGGTGCCGTTGGGGAGGAGCCCAACGGAGGGGCGGATTTGGTTGGGGCCAGTTCGTTCGAGGATGGGGAAGATTTTGCCGAGGATGGGGCGTTGGGCAGCTGGTAGCTGGAAGGAGGTCGGCGCGAAGTGCGAGCCTCGCCAAAATAGCGACGCTGCAGTTCGGCGTGCAGCTCATAGAGCGGGCGGAGGCGTTCTCGGAGGGCAGCTTCCCGCGAAGCCATTTCCAGTTCGGTCTGGATTTGCTGATGCAGGCGCTGCAATTCGTTGCGTTGGCGGGCCAGGTCGGCACGTTCGCGGGAGAGGGTAACTTCCATCTGGCGGATTTCCGCCATCAGTTGTTCTTCGTCGCGTTTGAGTTGTTCGCGTTCGCGGAGCAGTTCCTGTTCCAGGGCGATCAGCTCTTCCTCGCGAGGCACGCGGCGTTCGCGCGTCGGGCGTTCTTTGGCCAGCTGAAGTTCCTGGTGCAACTGACGGATCAGTTCGCTTTTTTCTTCGAGCAGGGCTTCGTATTCCTGTTCGCGCTGCCGCCAGCGTGCCAGTTCCCGTTCCATCTGGGTCAAGCGTTCGCGGGCCTGATCCAGGGAAGCGCGGAGTCGGCGGTTTTCTTCCTGGAGACTGGCCAGATCGGTGGCAACTTCCAGGTTACTGATGGATTTCTTCTGCACCAGCGAAAGAATCATGCCGGAGCGAACGCCGGGGTCATCCTCGCTGCACGAGTCGGTGGCTGCTTGTTCAGGCCGAGAAGTTTCCAGGGCAGCCTCGACGCAGTGGCGCGAAGCCGAGGGGTCTTCCACATACGCAGGATTGCGATGGACTGGCAAAGGGGCGGCCATAGTTGCCTCCTCAAACACCGCTGCACGGCCAGCGCGTGTTCTCCGCATCGGAGAGGTATGGGTTGCTCAAGTATAGCACACAAATTGCCGAAATGAGCAATTTTTTCCCCGGCGACGATTCTGCGGAACTTGCCGAGGACAACGAAGGCGGTTTATCAGCCTCATCCATTTCGCACCGCACCCTTGCCCGCAAACCTTAACCAGTTGCGCAGCGCGGTAAAGCCCTTACCGTCGGGATCGTTGATGGTCAGGGCGTATAACGCAAACTTTAACCAGTTTTACTGCGCGGTAAAACCGACAGGTCAAAAAAATCCTCTATTTTCAGCAAGGCCGGGTTCGATTAACGCAAAAGACTCCGACGGACTGACCACGACCCCGCAGAAGAAACCGTCGGTACCCAGGAGGGACGGGCCAACGATGATGGTGCGAAGATGGCTGACGCTGTTGCTGATGGGCGTGATGGCAGTGCTGTGCCGATGGTCGCTGGCGCCGCTGCAGGCAGAGCGCACCGAGCCAGAGATCTGGCAGGCGACCATTATGCAACGCTTGCAGGAGCCGTGGCGAAGCCATGCTCTCAGCATCGCGCGGTCGCCTCAGGTCTGCTGGACCGGTCGCGCGGAGACCTTTCCCTGTCGGCGGGAACTGTATGCCTGGCTGTTAGAGCACCCGGATTGGGGCTATCGGCTGTGGGAACAATTAGGGGCACGAGGTGCGCAAGTGCGGGCGTTGGGTAACGGCGAATTCGTGGGCCAGGACGACCAAGGTAATCGGCTGCAATGGCGCACGATACATCAGGAGCCGGGACTGCGCTTATGGTACGTCGAAGCGACAGGTCGGGGCAAACTGCTCAGTCAGCCCGCGCAAGTGCGTGCCTTGGTGCTGTTGCGTTATCGGGGTGTACGTTCGGCCGAGGGCCAGACCGGCATTCGTCATCAGAGCGAACTGGCCGCTCAGGTGGATGCGCGGGGATGGAACCTGATTGTGCGGCTGGGACAACAGGCCGCTCACGATTTCGCTCGCCAGTGCCTGGAGCAGGTGCAACTGTTTTTCGCGGGCATGGCCTGGTACATGACGGAACACCCGGACTGGACTCGAGAGCAAATCCGTAAGCTGATGCGGGAACGCCCCGACCAGCATGTGGCGGCAGCGCAGTTGCTCCAGTTACTGGCCGCTTCGGAAGAGACGGACGAGCCCTAGGGCCCGCACCGCTTTCGCCAGCGCAGTGGGAAAGTGCAACCGACCACCTGGAAGAAGCAGGTACTTCGGGCCTGGGTCAGGGCTGCTTTCGCCAGCGCAGTGCGAAAGTGCAACCGACCTCAGGCCGACTCAGGGACGCCTCATGGCCAGGAACGTAATCCTCGGGGGGCAAGACAGGAGCAACTCCTGGCGGCCAGCACCTTCAAACAGCCGCGAGGACGGCGTCACTCTGCGACGCCAAGCGGGTTGGGCCTGGGCGAGTTGCTGTTGGATGTTGACGATGGCGGTGGTGATGAGCGGATGCACGCGGGAGTTTTTCCGCCGACGTGCAGACCATGATGTGGCGGAGATTCTGCAGGAAAAGGAAACAGTGGCGGAAGGGCGTTTGCGCACCTATTTTGTTTACCCGCATCCGTTAGCGCGGTTCGCGGATCCGACCGATCCGAACTTCCCGCCCATGCCCCCGGACGATCCCGCGGCCTGGACGTTGGCACCGCGTCCGCAACGGCCTCGTTCGGTGGCCTATCTCGAAGGCGATGGTTATCTTCAACTGCTGGAACAATGGGATCGGGAAAATCGGCAACGGCTGGGGCTGCCGCCACGGACGCAGAGTTGGGTTTCGCCCCGCTATCGGCCGGTACAGGAAGGTCTTGGCCGCACTGTGTCGGCGCAGGAAGGGTATGTCATCACGCTGGAGCAGGCAGTCGAGCTCGGTTGGCTCAACAGTCGCGAGTTCCAGAGCCGTCGCGAGGATTTGTATCTGGCGGCGCTGCCGGTGAGTCTCGAGCGGTTTGCCTTTCTGCCGCAGTTCGAGGCATCCCTGCTGGCGATTCGGCAATGGTGGGGAGAAGAAGTACCGGGAGGTCCCGCCAACCGCTGGCGTATGAATCCCACGGTGGGCGTAAGGCAACTCTTGCCGACAGGAGCCTTACTGTTGGTGCGGCTGGCCAACCAGACGGTCATCAACCTGACGGGGACGGGCAAACACACTTTGAGCCAATCGCGGTTGATCGTGGACCTGTCGCAACCGC
Source organism: Gemmatales bacterium (assembly GCA_025056555.1). Classification (GTDB taxonomy): domain Bacteria; phylum Planctomycetota; class Planctomycetia; order Gemmatales; family HRBIN36; genus HRBIN36. The sequence continues at coordinate 14,421 of JANWVZ010000045.1, forward strand.
TCCTGGCGGGGGGAGGTCGCGCGGTGACTCTGGAACCCCTGACTCAGGCCGAGCGCGATTTGGTCTATGAACTGCGGCGCTATGCCCGCTTTCATCGCGAGTTTTACGTGAGCATTGTCGCCGGGGGTGCCCTTACCGTGGGTGTGGCCGACACGCCGGTCAGTCCCGTCGGGTATTTTCCCACACTGCTGCGGCAACAGCAGCTTTATAACAACGAGCGTATCGTCGTGGAACTGGAGCGCGAGCTGGAACGATTCCGCAACCTGGCCGGCGGCTTCAGCGGTATTTCGGAGTTACAGGTCAACCAGGTGGAACAAGCCTATCGCGAAGCACAATCCACGGTGCTGCAGAGCCGTGTGACCTACGCCAACACACTCGACCAGTTCAAACTTCAGCTGGGCTTGCCCACCGAGTTGCCGCTGCAACTCGATCCCAGTCCGATGCTGCCGTTGCGTCGGCAAATGGATTTGCTCGATCAGGCGGTCAATGGTTATACGCAACGGGTCAATGCCATCCGCGAACTGGAAACGCGGCCGGAGGCGACTTCCGTGCTGCGCCAGGAAATCGAAAAGGCCCTGACGCAGTCGGACTATGTTCGGGATACGGCGTTGCCGACCAGCATTATTCCGCGTTGGCAATTCTGGCGGTCGCTCAGCCGACAGGTGGATCAGGGAGCGTGGGCGGCAGTGGAACTGGCCGGGGTGCTGGCGGTGGCTCCCGGGACGCCCGGCTTTCCGCCCGCGGCCTACTGGACGGCGCGACGGCCCGCGATCGAGCTGTTTCTGGAGGCCTTGCGCCTGGAACAACAGTATCTCGAAGACCTGCGGGTCGAGTATCAGTTGCAGGATCTCGAGCTGCCGCCCGCACTGCAGCAGCGGCTCCGCGAAATCACGCGGCAACTTTATATTGGACAACTCGAGCAGGCGTTACGTCAGGTAGAGCGTCGGCCGTGGCAGCTGGCCGTCGAGGTGGAAGCGTTGCTCGGCGCCATCGCGGCGCCGTCGGTGTTGCAGGCGGAACCCTTCCGCGGTCAGCGCATCCTGGAGATCCGCCAATTGCAGCGCAGTCGCGCTTTCCAGGCCGTTTTCGACAATTTCGCGCAGGTCTTGCTGGAAGCGCGGGATGAGAAATTGATGAGACTGGAAAAGTCCTGGCCCCCCCTTCCCCGTATCGTAGTGGAGGGCATAGACTTATTACAGACCGACGAGGAAACTGCTCTTTTAGTAGCTGGCAATACGGCGCTGCGTCGGCGTCTGGACCTGATGAATCGGCGAGCGCAACTGGTGGATGCCTGGCGGCAGATAGCCGTTACCGCCAATGCGCTGCTGGGGGTCGTGGATCTGCGCTATTTCGTAGATGTCTCGACGCCGGCGATTCTGGCCCGGCCCTTGGATTTCGAAGGCACTCGCGCCCAGCACGAATTGAGCCTCAACACGGAACTGCCGCTGGTGCGCCGATTGGAACGCAACCGTTATCGCGCCGCCCTGATCGCTTTTCAAAGACAACGCCGCGCTTTGATGGCTCAGGAGGATGCTCTGGTGTTGCAAATCCGTCAAACGGTGCGGCGCTTGCGGCAACTGCAGCAGGACTATGCCATCCGTCAACGGGCCCTGGTGCTGACCTACCTGCAAGTCAACCAGTCGCGCGAAGTTCTGGTGGCCCCGCCGGAGCCGGGCGTGCAGCGCGATGCGGCGACTGCAGCAGCCGCGCTCACCCAGCAGCTCCTGGGCGCACTGCGCTCCCTGCCGGCTACGGAAAACGCCTTGTTGGACACCTGGACGAGCTACATTACCACCCGCATGGCTTTGTTCCGCGACTTGGAAATGATGAACCTGGATGACCGAGGAGTCTGGAGCGATGAGCGCGACACCTCCCACCCCGACGAAACCCTCCCGCCTCCCACCCGCCTGCCCGAACCCGAACGTCCCGGACTCGGTCCCCCATCCCGCTGACGCCGAGACTGATTGCCCCTCACCAGCCACCCCCGACCAGTTCCTGGCTATGCCCCCGGCGGAGTCGGGGTCTTCCTCGGCATGGTTGCGCCGTCGGCCGCGGGAAAAGCACGCCCCCACCTTGGCCGCGGCGGTGACTCCTGGCGAATCGCCAGACGATTTGGCTTTGACGACCCGCCCGCGGCGCTGGTGGAAACCGACGACGCTCCTGGGGGCCGTGGTCATCCTCGGTTTGCTCGCGGGTGCCGGCGTGCTCGTCGCCTCCTGGTTCGGTGCTTTCGACAACCCTTACCGCGACCTGGAATTCTGCCGAGCCGAGCGCGGCGATATTATCCTGACCGCCGTGCAATGGGGCGAACTGGAATCGGCTCGTAACACCGAAATCGTTTGCAAGGTGCGCAGCAGTGGTCGGGGAAATAACATCGCCACCACGATTAAATGGGTCATTCCCGATGGCTCTCAGGTGCGCAAAGGTGACCTGATCTGCCTCCTGGACGATTCCGCACTGAAGGAGCAATACAAGGATCAGGAGATCGTGGTTGCGGAAAAACACGCGTTGCTGGTTCAGGCGGAGAAAGACCGCGAGATTGTTCTGAGCCAGAACAAGAGCGATCTCGAAAATGCCGAAAACAACGTTCGCCTGGCGGAAATTGACCTGAAAAAGTTTCTTGAAGGCGATATTGAACAGAAGCGCAAGGATGTGCTGGGCCGCATTTCCATTGCCGAATCAGAGCTGGCCCAGTGGCGTGATCGCTTTAGTTGGACGGTGCGGATGGTCAAGTTGGGCTACGTCAGCGTCAGCCAGGCGCAGGCCGATGAAGCCCGTCTCCGCAGTGCTCAGATTAATCTCGAAAAGCTCCTGGAGGAGAAACGCGTCCTGGATGAATACGAATACCGCCGAGGCCTGATTGATTATCAGAACAAACTGGCCCAGGCCAGGGCTGCCCTGGCTGTGGTCAGGACGCAGGCGGAAGCCAAAGCCGCCCAGGCGGAAGCGACTTACAAGTCGCGTCTGTCCATTTACGAACAGGAACTCCGCAAACTCGAAGAGTTGGCGGAGGATATCCGCAATTGCACCATCTTCGCGCCTAACGACGGACTGGTGATTTATTACGTGCCGGAAACCAGCCGCTGGGGTATCGGCAGCCAGCAGGTGCTGATTCAGGAAAATGAGCCGGTACGCGAAGGGCAGCGGTTGATGCGCATTCCCGACCTGCGACGGATGCAGGTGCGCGTCAAAGTGCACGAGTCGCTGGTCGGTCGTATGCGCGGGGATGTGGTAAGGCGGACCGGTTTTGGCGACCGCTACGTGGCCGCTTTAGCGGCGCTGCCCAGCGACTGGTCGAAAGTCACCGCCCTGATACTGGCGCCCCGCTTGCGGGAAGAGTTTGCCGAGGCCGAAGAGGAAATCGTCCGTCCCGGGCTGCGGGCTCAGATCCGTATCCCGGATTATCCGCGGCCCATTCAGGGACACGTGCGGCTTGTTGCCGCTGTCGCTTCCTCCACCGATTTCATGTCCAGCGATGTCAAAGTGTATCAGACGATTGTCAGCGTGGACGAAGAAGTGTCGAATCTGCGACCCGGCATGAGCGCCGAGGTGACCATTTACCTCGACGGCGAACGCGAGGACGTCTTGCGCTTACCCATTCACGCAGTGCTGGAGGTCAACGGGAAGAAGTTCTGCTATGTTCGGAATGAGCAGACTGGTGACATCGAGAAACGCGGGTTGCGCACCGGCATCAGTAACAACCGCTGGGTGGAAATCTTGCCGGAATCGGAGTTGAAGGAAGGAGAACTAGTGGTGCTCAATCCGCGAAGCCTGGCCGAACGACGCCGCGATCTGGTGGAACAGGAGGAACGGCGCCCAGCGCGCCCGGCGACCAACGGGAAACCTGCCGCTCCGCCGCTCACTAAACCGGAGACTTCCCAAGGACCGGTGGCCGGCGAGGTCCCGGCGGAGAAGCCGAATCTGGGAGCGGGTTCCGCGCCCGGACGCAAACCCGGTTTTGGCGGCAAATATCGCAAACCCGGCCTGGGCGGTTCTCCGCCGGGTCTGCCGCCGGAGTTCGTTAAACCTCCTACGGGGGGCGGTGCGCCGGTGCCCTGAGGGAGCAAGGTGCTCATGGCCGCTGTCGCTCAGGTGCTCAACCTGGTCAAGCATTACCAGATGGAATCGGTCACTGTGCCCGCGCTGCGCGGGGTGACACTGACATTTGACCGCGGCGACTTTATTGCCCTGATGGGACCTTCAGGGTCTGGAAAATCCACCTTGCTCAACATTCTGGGTTGCCTCGACCGACCAACCTCGGGACAGTATATCCTCGCCGGTCACGATGTTTCGCGACTTTCCGACGACGAACTTTCCGAGATTCGTGGCCGCTATCTGGGATTTATTTTCCAGTCGTATAACCTGATTCCTCAGTACACGGTAGTGGAAAACATTGAGGTGCCGTTGCTCTATCAGGGTCGGCTGAATGCCGAAACGAGGCGTCGCTGTATCGCGCTGGCGCGCATGGTGGGGCTGGGCGAGCGCCTGGACCATCGCCCCACGCAATTGTCCGGCGGTCAACAGCAGCGTGTCGCCATCGCTCGCGCTCTGGTTAACGATCCGGAAATCATCCTGGCCGACGAACCGACGGGGAACCTGGACAGCAAGACCAGCGAGGAAATCATGCAATTGCTCTGTGCTCTGAACGACGCCGGGCGGACCATCATCATGGTGACTCACGAAAACGATATTGCCGCCTGGGCCCGTCGGGTGGTGCGGCTGCGCGATGGCCTGGTCGAATCTGATCACCGTATTGACCTGGCGGCCTGAGCGGAGCCGACCGCAGCGCCCATAAGGCACTGGGCCTTCAGAAACGGACCTCAACCGGTCGGGTATCATGCTGGAACGACAAACGCTGTTGGACCTTCTGACTTATGCTTTTTACGCCGGGCTGCTGGCCGCCTCGATTCTCGTGCTTGCGGCGCCGTTTTTGCTCGGCGTCAAAGGGCGTCGGTGTGTCACGGCCGCAGTGCGCAGTCTCTGGCTGCATAAGATGCGCTCGTTCCTGTCCGTGTTGGGCATCATCATCGGTACCCTGGCGGTGATCGTCCTGATGGCCTTCGGGGAAGGCAGCATGCACGAGGCTCTGGAAGAAATCAAGAAACAGGGCGCGACCAACATCGTCATCACCAGCGTCAAGCCCCCTGAAGAAGCCAGCACAGCGCGGCGTTCCTTCGTGGCGCGGTACGGACTGACTTACGACGACCTGCGCTACTATCAGGAGGCGTTAGGAGATCAGGTCGTCTCGATTCTGCCCCTGCGGCTGATGCCTGCGGAAGTGAGACCGGTGCTGGCGGGCAATCGTATGATCAACGGCCGCATCGTCGGCACGCGGCCTTACTATGCGGTAGCCTTCGGCTTGGAAAATGCCCTGGCCGAGGGACGTTTCCTCACCGAAGCGGATGAGGCGCCCATCCCGGCCAATGTCGCTGTCATCGGTTCGGAGATTGCCCAAACTTTGTTTCCAGGCGAATCCCCGCTGGGCAAGAGTATCAAGTTCAGCGGTAAGGACCGGGCGTTCGTGATTGTCGGGGTGCTCAAATCACGCCATCCCAGCACCAGCGGTGCCATTATCGAACAGTTCAATTCCGACGTGTACATTCCCCTGGAAGCCTCGCGGGCACTGCTGGGAGAGACCCAGTTCATCCGCACGACCGGAGCGCGGAGTGCCGAACAGGTGCAATTGCATCAGATCATCATCACCGTGCGCGAAATGTCCCAAGTGCGTCCCACGGCCGAGATGATCCGCGAACAACTGAGCCGTTATCATCTGAAGTCGGACTGGGACATCAAAATCCCGCTGGATCGCCTGGAACAAGCCGAGCGCACCCGCACCCGCGCGCGCATCCTGCTGGCTGCCATCGCCGGCATCTCCCTTTTGGTGGGGGGCATTGGCATCATGAACATCATGCTGGCCAGCGTGACCGAACGCACGCGAGAGATCGGCATCCGCCGCGCCCTGGGGGCCAAGCGGGGCGACATTACCTTGCAGTTCCTCACCGAGGCAATCGTGCAGACCACGGTGGGGGGCATCGTCGGCGTGGTGCTGGGCTTGCTGATCGTTCTGGTGGCGCCCCTGGTGGCCGAACGCTTCTTCGCTACCCACCTGCCGGCCAAAATTCACGTCCCGTCCATATTCCTGGCGTTTTTCTTCGCGGTGGCCGTGGGGGTGCTCTTCGGCTGGTATCCGGCCCGACGCGCCTCGTATCTGGATCCGATTGAAGCCCTGCGCCACGAATAAACGTCAGTTGGCCTGAAGAGCCTCGGCCAGTTTATTGAGCGCCTCGGTCTCGATTTGCCGCACCCGCTCGCGCGTCAAACCTAACCGTTCTCCGATTTCCTTGAGCGTTTTCGGCTCATCATCATCCAGACCGAAACGCATCCGCAGAATGGCCGCCTCGCGTTCGTCCATCCGTTCCAGAAGCTGCATCACCTGGATCAGATCGTCGTGTTCCACCAGTTCCAATTCCGGCGTCTTGGTGCGCTCGTCGGTAACCAGTTCACCCAGGGTCCAGTTGTTTTCCAGTTGCTCGGTCTGGGGCAGCGAGTTGTAGATGCGAATCGCTTTCTTGATGATGTTGAGTTTTTTCTTGGGCAGATTCAGGGCGCGGGCAATTTCCTCCTGGGTGGGGGTGCGGCCCAGTTCGTCCTGGAGCTGGTGCGCCATCCGCCGCCATTTATTGAGCAACTCCACCATGTACGCAGGAATGCGAATCGTCTTGCCGCAATTGACCAAGGCTCGTTTGATGGATTGTTTAATCCAGTAGCTGGCATAGGTGCTGAAGCGCGTGTTCATCCTGGGGTCAAATCCTTCCACCGCCCGCAGCAAACCGAGATTGCCTTCTTCGATCAGGTCCTGCAAGGACAAACCTTTGCCCGTGTAGTTGCGGGCAATGTTGACGACGAGACGGAGATTGGCGCGAATCATGCGATCGCGGGCCTCGCTGTCGCCTTGGGCAATGCGATACGCCAGTTCCTTTTCTTCCTCCGGGGTCAGGAGGGGGGTTTCGTTGATCTCGCGGAGATAGGTTTCCAGGGGCGACTGGACGGGGTCTTCTTTGGGACGTTTCGTGCGGGCCATGGTGATAAGCTCCTGGGTTGCGGGAATCTTTGTGAGCTTTATCGAAGAAGTTGCAAAGTTTTGCCGTGCGCCCAGGACCCGCACCAGCCTGATTCGCCGCTCGCCGCCACTATCTTTGCTGCAGAGCGCAGCGCCGACACTTTCCGCAAAGTCGGACGGCTATTCCCTGCGATGATGCAAGACCGGGCGGGGCGAATCGCGTGCGGGCCAGGAATACCCGGCAAGGTCTGCCCTGGGAAACATCGGACACGCCAGAGCCAAAACGCACTCGGATTCCGCCCCGAACCTGCTTGCGTTCCTGACCAAGGCTGCTCTGCACGGTGTGCTTGGCATGCCGCGAGCTGACTGCCTTCCGCGCAGTACGCGCCGTGCTCGCTTTCTCGGTAACTTGCGAACCCACGCTACAATCCGTCCTCTGGAAGCAACGACTTGACAACCAGACGTCGGAGCATCACGGTCGCCCCGTATTCCAGCCCGACGACCATCCAGCAAAGCTGGTTCCTCAATCGCCGACCAGACTCCATCTGCCCCACACGGCGGACATTCCCCTGTCAAACCGCTGAAACTATGGCGCCCAGCAATCGCGTGGGTGCGTATTCGCTCTTCGGCATCAATACGATGAATGTCCCGATGCCGACTGAGATTCTGAAACAAAAATCACTCATGCGGCCGCGGACAATCTTCGTTTCGTCAGTCCAGCGGGTCCTACTTAACCGAGGGCCCATCGGAGAACCAATAGAAAATCACCGCCACGCCCCCCAGGTTCCCGATCCCAAGCGCGATCAGCTATAGCGACAGACGGAGGCGTATCTGAGCCTGGGGCGCGTGCCGAACCCTGCCGGGAAGAGCCTGGCTCAGAGGGCGAACCTGGTTCTGGATGGTCGCGAAAGTACTGCTGGTGGCAGAAGCAAGCGGGTAACGACGACCTGGAACGGTCGGTGGTCTGATGCAGGCGAGCCAAGTGTCAATGATCCGCGAGCTGGCCGTGAGTGATCGCCACCAGGGATTGCACCAGGCGCTGGGCGGCACCGCTGTCCAAGGTCGCCGCCGCCAGGCTTACGCCATCTACGACGCGCTCTACGCGACCGCACAAATACAATGCCGCCGCCGTATTGGCCAAGACCATATCGCGTGCGGGCAATCTTTCGCCGGCAAAAATGGCTTGTAACCATTGGGCACTCTGCTCGGCATGGGCGACCCGGAAGGTTTCGGTGGGATAACGGGGCAAGCCGAAGGTTTCCGGATACCAGACTTCTGCTTCGACCAGACCGTTGGCCACCTTGCGAACATGGGTAGGACCGCTGAGAGTGATTTCATCCAGTCCGTCGCTGCCGTGCACCACCAACGCCCGCACCTCGCCGAGCCGCGCTAAAGTTTGCGCCAGTAAATCCAGCAGTTCGGGTTTCCCCACCCCCAGTAACTGCCATTTCGCCCCGGCCGGGTTGAGTAGCGGCCCCAGCAGGTTGAAGATCGTGCGAAAGCCCAGACGCCGCCTCACCTCCGCAACACGGGCTAGCACTGGATGGAATCGCGGTGCAAAGCAAAAGGCGAACCCGGTCTGACGCAGACAGGCCGACGCTTCCTCCGCCGTCAGAGCCACGCGCACGCCGATACGTTCCAGCACATCCGCACTGCCGCTCCTGCTGGAAACGCTGCGATTGCCATGTTTCACCACGGGCACACCGCAGGCCGCCGTCAGCAAAGCCGCCGCGGTGCTGACGTTGAACGTTCCTTGCTCATCGCCGCCGGTACCGCACGTGTCCACGACGGCCAGCCCACCTGTATCTACGCGCACCATCCGTTGCCGTAACCACTGACATGCCGCGGACAATTCGTTCGCGGTTTCCCCCTTGGCCCGCCAGGCGGTCAAAAGCGCCGCCATCTGAACAGGATCGGCCTGATCCTGAGTCATGGCTTCCAGCAGGAAAAACACCTCCTGCGGCGCCAACTCCTGTCGGTTCAAAAGGCGTGCAAGGATGGTCGCTAAGTCCATACTTATCCGTAAGGCGGCTGCCTGGTGCGCTGGCCTCGAAACCTCGGCCCGTGCTTCGCCGCAGCCATTATAGCAGTGATTTATCTCCAGGCTTCTCCTGGTCCTGCCCAGATTCTCAGACACCTTCAGTCCGCCCGTTGACCGCATTCGTGTTCACTCGTAGCATTAGTTGTCGCGCCCGGATGGGCGATGGAGAAGGAGAGATCGGCACAAAACGAGCGGTGCAAGCCTGGTGCATAATCAGCGCTGGCCGAGCCAAGGCGGCAACGGGCACCGCGCCCAGAGAGACGGCCACGGAACGCGGCAGCCGCACCGCGTGATGCGGAGGGCGTAGCTCAGCAGGCAGAGCAACGGACTTTTA
>JANWVZ010000046.1 GCA_025056555.1 Gemmatales bacterium
TGGTTTCGATGAGCACGATGTACGGATGGGCTTCTGCCGGCAAGTCCGAGTCGCGCAAAGAGGCGTTGGTGAAGTTGGTGTCACGCAGAACGGCTTGGCCGAATTGCGCGCCGCGCAACACGGCGCGGCTGAAATCGGTGTTGCTCAGGTTAGCGCGCAACAGGATCGCCTCGCTCAGATCGTGTGAAGACAGGAATGCCGTGTTGTGGATCACGCTTAACAGTGTTGCCGTTGCAGTGTGTCACAAATCCTGGCCGGATACTACTTTGACTTTGTACCTCACATGTTTGTCAAACTTTTGCTTTGGTACTCTTTTCGGTATGAATTCCAGTTTGGTATGGGATTATGGGTGTAGAGATGACTTCCCCTATCGCCTCTTCGTCAACCCGGCTGACTGATTGCGAGCTATCTAACTGGCTCGACGAGGTTCGCGACAGAGGATTCTGGCTCGGCTTAGTCAGCCTGTATTTAGGCGGGCTTCTTGTGGTCGGCAGTCCTTGGCTTTTCAGTCGACCTAACTACTACCTCGTTGTGGCGTTACTTTGTTTCGTCGCGCTTGCTATGAGCGGTTTGGCATGGATCAAGAGTCGCTTGGCTGCTAGCTGGTTGTTGATAATCGGGCAAGTCGCTATTCTCCTGCTTGCTGCTGGCGAAGGTCAGTTTGATAAAGCTCTCTATTTGTTAGCGCTGCCAGTAGGTCTGGCGTTCTTAATCCTGGGACATATCGTAGGATTAGTCCTTGGATTGGTCGCTACGTCTTTCTTTCTCCTAGTACCGACTACTTGGTTTCCACTTTCTGCTTCTGAACGGCTGGTAAGTACTGCTGGTATATGGATCCTGCTGAGCATTGCTTGGTTGCTACAGAGAGTGTTGCTTCGGGCAGTCGAGTGGGCCTGGACGCACTATGAGCAGAGCCAAGCAGTTTTGAATGAAGTACATGATCAACGGCTGAAGTTGGCCCAAACCATCGAGGATCTGCGGGCCGCTAACTTGCAGATGACGCGCCTAAATTGCCTAGCGCAGACGTTACGCCAATTAGCTGAAGAGGAGCGTCGCGCAAAAGAACAGTTCGTGGCAAACGTGAGTCATGAGCTCCGCACACCGCTGAACATGATTATCGGATTTTGTGAGTTGATGGCCAACTCGCCGCAGACATATGGAGGAAAGATTCCCAAAGCGTTGCTAGCTGATCTAGATGTTGTTCTCCGAAATAGCCGACACTTAGCAGCCTTGATTGATGATGTGCTCGATCTCAGCCAAATTGAGGCTGGCCAGATGGGGCTGATAAAGGAACAAGTTGATCTGGGAGAGTTGATTGAATCCGCCAGCATCGCTATAAGGCCGTTATATGACTCAAAGGGCCTCAGCTTAGATATAACCATCGCTCCGGATCTGCCGACCGTCTTTTGCGACCGCACACGTATACGTGAGGTATTACTTAATCTATTGAGCAACGCTGGCCGCTTCACCGAACGAGGTGGCGTCCAAGTAAAAGCCTGGATGACGGGGGGCGACGTCATCATTAGCGTAATCGACACAGGACCAGGAATTGCGAGTGAGCATCTGCAACGCTTGTTTCGTCCGTTCGAGCAGCTAGACGGCTCTATTCGGAGACGACATGGGGGCACAGGGCTGGGTCTCAGTATCAGCAAGGGGATAGTTGAACTACACGGTGGAAAATTGTGGGTCGAAAGTAAAGTGGGTCATGGAACCGCTTTCTACTTTCGCTTACCGATTGTGCCGCCTGCGCCGATGGAGAATAAGGTTACCCGCTGGTTCAACCCCTATACACCCTTCGAGGAACGCCCATGGCCTGTGCGACTCGATCTAATGCCTGTGCGTCCGCGCTATGTCGTAGTCGAGTCAGGCACGGCCATGCAGCGGCTGTTGAGTAGGCACCTGTATGATGCTGAAGTGGTCACGGCTCCTACATTGGAGGCAGCTATTGCCGAACTGGCTGTGACACCTGCCCAGGCCTTGCTTATTAACGAGATGGACATCGGACAGACATTCAATCGGGTAGCCAGTTACGAATCCCTGTCGGCCGGAATACCTGCTATTATCTGCTCTGTTCCAGGCGCAACAAATGCCGCTGTCTCGCTGGGTGTTTCAGATTACTTAGTTAAACCGATTTCTCGTGAAACCCTGTTGACTGCTCTTGACCGGCTGGGGAGCCATGTCAAGCACGTGTTGTTAATAGATGACGAAGCTGACGCCCTGCATCTCTTTAGTCGGATGCTAACAGAATCAGGCCGCGATTACATTGTGCATCGTGCGGAAAGCGCTCGTCAAGCTCTCCAAATGGCCATTTACGAGCGACCGGATGTAATCTTGCTAGACCTGGTGATGGGGGAAATGGATGGATTTGGGTTCCTAGCTGCATGCCGTGAGAGTGCAGTATTGCGTGACATTCCTATCATTCTGATCTCTGCGCGTGATCCTCAGGGCCAACCGATTGTCAGCAAGGGATTGGCAGTAACTTGTCAGCATGGGCTTTCGGTTCAAGAAGTGCTAGCTTGTATTGAAGCGCTTACTGCGATTCTGGCCAAGAGTGCTTCACAAGTCGCTCCAAAGTTAACAACAACCCCTCTTGGCTAACGGGCTTACGGAGGAAGGCTGTTGCCCCCAGTGATAGCGCTAGTGACTCTTGGGGTAGGATCGTGCACACTACGATCGGGATGTTAGCTGTTTGGGGATGTGTTCGCAGTCGGTCGAGAAGTTCCCAGCCGTCTATTCCTGGCAGCATTACATCTAGCACGATAACGTTAGGCATTTGCTCAATCGTTGCTGCCAAGGCTTTCGCTGGGTCAGTTTGGCCGACGAATCGGAAACGACTACCGGCAAGATAGCGCTCGAAAAGCTTCAACGTGTCGGTGTTATCGTCTATGACAACCACTAAGAGTTGCTCCGCTATCGGAAATTTCAGCGCAGCTCTAAATACCTCATCTCCGCTGGTCTCCAGCAGTGTTAGTGATATGCCACAAAGATCAGCTAGTTGGCGTGTCATGGCTAAGTGCTCATCGGACATGGCACGTCCAAGATCGACTACACTCGGCTGAGCCAGAGCGCGCACCTCCAGCACCACACTGTGTGAGTCGGCTGCTGCCCGAGTCTGTACCTGGCCGCCTGGCGCCATATAGAGAGCGGCTGTCAACAGACTAAGCACTGCTTGGCGTGCTGCAATCAGTTGGCTGGTCACCAACGGCAGATCGGCGGGAATGGTTGTTATAACGCGAGTTGCTGATTGGTTGGCCAGCGAAGTGACAACTTTCAGAGCCCTTGCGACCAGAGTGGGAATAGCAATCCGTTCATTAATCAACGACTTGCGTAACCAATCTAATTCTTCTTGGTCACCGCTGACCGCAAGCTTGTTACTAGGCTTGCGAGCTGTCCCATTCAGAAGGTTAATGATTTGAGGCAACTGCGTATTCAGATGATATTGAGACCAAAGGTGATCGGCCAGCAGCTTTTCGGCAAGCCGCTCTTGACGACGCAGTTGACGAACACTTAGCCCAAGCGTGGCTGCTACAGTGAACTGGCTGGATTGTTCAACATAGCGATACACCAACACGCGGTAAATTCGCCAAGCTGGGGCGTACGGAGGTACTTCAGCGTCTGGCTTGAGTTGTCCGATGGCCTCAGTGATAACCCGTCGCAACGCCGCTGATGGGTTCATCTCCTCTTTGAGGCCCAGTATTCCCAGCAGAGGGCTACGGCGCAGCGCTATCGGATCATACAAATCTTGTAGTACCTGATGTAGTTCAGCGACAAACCGTTCGGGCACTCGAACTGGCTCCATGTCCGCCTTGTGTCCGTCAGATGACCCAAAATCTATTCACGGAGAGCAGGTCAAGAATTATACTCAGCGACGTCTTAAGCTGCAACTCTCAGAAAGCCTGAGGGCAAAGACTTTCATTGCTGTCCACTTGCTCTGCTCGTCTGGCTGTAACAGTGCTCGTTTGATTAGAAGTTATCTACTGGATTGAAGGTGTAGTTCTCTCCAAGGATAGAAACGCGCTGTTAATGCTGGTCTCATCCGAGTGCTAAGCGTGCGGGGTGGTTCTTTATCCATCAAGCCCGAAAGTAAGCTGGCTTTTTAGTCGCAAAACTGTGAACTTTTTGGCTCTGCCGTTATAACCTCTGGGGATACGGTCTTACGGTACAGGAAGTCACATGACTTGAGCGGTACTTTAGATTGACCCTAACTATGCTGCAGAGAGTGAGTGACTTGTTATCAATAGTCTAGAGATGTCAGCAATTCAGGAGAAGGAGAGTATGACAAGCAAGAAAGTTCTCAGCAGAAGGCGCTTTCTCAAGTTAGCTGGAGCAGGTAGTGCTATCACTACGTTGGCAGCCTGTGCCGCTCCCCGACAGATGGTTGAGGAGAGTGTGGCTACACCGACAGAGTCAGCAGTGGCTGTCCAGAAAGAGGTTCTTCAGGAAACAAAGGTCGCTCAAGCCACCCCCTCTGGGCCGAAGCCAGAATGGATCAGCGCTAAATGGTTTGATCCACCTCAGCCCAGTGATTATCCCTACGATGACACGTCTCAGAAACATAAGATCAGGCTGTTGTTCTTCAGTTACTACGGTGACGCGATGCGAGGTCCCGACAAGGATTTCGTGCATGCCTGGTTGAATAAGTATTTCAACGTGGAGTTAGATCCCATCGCTGAACGGGATGTCTTTCAGAAGCTTCAGCTCATGGTGGCAGCCGGAGATATACCTGATCTAGTCAGTGGCCTTAACAGGATACAGATGATAGAGATGGTCGATCAGGGAGTCTTGGTCGATGACCTGAAGCCGATCGTTGAACAGTACATGCCTAACTACTTCAATAAGCTCTTAGAGAAGGATTGGTCTAAGGTTTCCGATGCCTTGAGCAAAGGCAAACTGATCGCTCTAGCACCACCCCCAGGCCCAAGCGTGAACGAGGGCATGTACGTGCGCAAGACCTGGTTAGACAAGCTAGGGCTATCCGAGCCAAAGACCACGGATGACCTATTCAACGTGATGGTGGCGTTCCGCGAGCAAGACCCAGATGGTAACAATAAGAAAGATACTTATGGAATTCTGTTCTGGGTGCCCGAATGGATAAAGGATAGGAACCCGTATGGCGACTTCGGTGCCTTCTCAGGTCTCTTTGGTGCTCCTCCCGGCTACTTCATTACGGACGACAGCAAGCTCTCCTGCGGTTTTTGGCTTCCCGGCCGTAAAGCCTGGGTAGAGTACATGAAGAAACTGAGTGATGCTGGCGTGTTGCCGGAAGACTGGCTCTCTCAAGATGCTGCTAAGTTCTATGGTGAACGCATCAAGAGAAACGACTATGGCCTATTGCCCATCCACCCCTGGAATATGTACACCGGTAAGTACAGCCAGGATCCAGAGGATGCGCCCAACTTTGCTCTAATTGCCGAACTGGAGGGGCCGGGTGGTAAAAAGGTGGGTTGGCAAAGCCAGCCAATGCTAACCTGGAACTTCTCGCAGCAGTTGACCCAAGATGAAGGAAAGCTGAAGCGCGTCGCTCGCATGATGGACGAGTTCTCTCTCAACAGCGGCAAACCGGCTAGAGTGTGTTCAAACTTGTGGGGTTGGGGCATTGAGGATTTCCCCCTCGGAGAGCTGGTGCGAGTACAGATACTGGACGACTGGACGTATCAACTTGATATCAAAGGTATCGATGAGTGGCACAACACCAAGGCCAAGGAAATGGGCCTTGGCCTGAGCATGCACGAGTGGATGGGCCTTTCCTGGGGACGCTGGTACCCACAGATGTATCTGGAGAACAAAGCAGAAGTCTATATCATCGGTGGGTTCAGAAGCGATCAATACTATATGCCCTGGGAATATGCACTCAGCAGGCGCCCTGCCTACAAGCAGGCCAACATCACGCCCGAAGCCAATCTCACAGCCGATCTAGACAAGCATCGGGTGGAGAATGAGTTGAGGTTTATCACAGGCCGGCGCTCCTTGGACGAGTGGGATGCATACGTCCGGGAGCAATTAGACCGCATCGGCGGCCGCAAAGTTCTAGAGGAAGGTCTTAAGCAGTTGCAAGAGAACTTAGAGCCTGTTACAGGAATTGATCCAGCGATTCCTTTGTGAGAGGGCGAATAGTTCCTATCGTTCTGCTCTGTGTCTGAGTCAAGCCGAGACAGTGAGCACGCGAGCCAAGCCTTTGTGCCAAGTTCGCGTGCTCAACTCACTTTGCAGCCCGACCTGGCTGATTGTCATCGGTTGAGCACGTGAGCGAGGTTGTCGGAGCGACACTGAGAAACCGATGCCGCCATGAGTGCTGAGTTCACGCAAGCGATTCAAGATCAAGGTTTTCCGCTGGCTAATCTCATAGAGGTCGGTTGTGGATTTCGCATCGGAGAACTGCCGTTTGTCTTGGCGCAGCGCCTTTCCACCAATCGTTGGCGTCACGTGAACAGTGAGTATAGTCTGGTGGTCGACTCTAAGCTTCAGGTTCGAGATGGGTGTGTTGTTGTTACGCGCCAGGTACGAAATGAGGCAACCCAGCTCTCCCCGCCCCTCGATATCATAGAGCCGCTCTACTTGGAGTTTAGGCAGCCGGCCCAGCGCTGGCGCCACATCTATGCTAATGGTGGCACCACTGAGCACTATTACCCCCCTCTTGCCTATCGTACTCAGGAGTGGAGTCGTCACCAGACCGGTGCCTATCCGGGCGCGCCGCTGACCATAGAGAGTCATCCCGAGGGCCGCTCATCTAATTTGCATCTCCCCCTTATCATCTCTCTGGTTTCTCCAACGAGCCAGAGTGAGGGGCTGTTCTGCGGTATCGAATGGTCGGCTGGATGGTATATCCGCTGGATCGGCCTCACCGAGAGCCGTAGCGCGATATGCGTAGGAGTCAAGGTAAGGGGATTGTGCCTTGCTGCTGGCGAGTCCCTAGATCTGCCACCCGTGCATCTGGGATTCTTCTGCGGCGGCCCGGCCGCTGGCACAAATACCTTGCGCCGCTACCTATACACATCAGTCTGTGCGCGGTACCAGGAGCGACCCGTGCTTCCGCTGGTCAGCTACGACCATTGGTTCGGCATTGAAAATCGACTCAGTGCCGATCTCCTCGCCAAGCAGGCGCGGCGTGCCGCCGAGTTAGGCATTGAGACGTTTGTAGTTGATGCTTCGTGGTTCCCAGGCGATTTCCCTGAAGGTGTGGGCAACTGGAATGCGGTGGACACGCGCAAGTTCCCCGATGGCCTAGATCCGTTCGCTGAGTATGTCCGCTCACTGGGCATGGACTTCGGTCTGTGGTTTGAGCCGGAGCGGGCGGTAGAGGGTACGAGCTGGGTGCGCCAGCATCCGGAGTGGTTCGTACCGGTGGACTGGCCCTCCCCAATGCATAAGCAACAAGGGAAACAACACTACCATCTGGACCTCAGCCGGCGCGAGGTTCAAGACTTTGTCATTGAGCAAGTGAGTTACTGGATCAGTCGCCTGGACATCCGTTGGAGTCGATGGGACTATAACATTGAGCCTGCCCCTTTCTGGTTGGCAGTTGACTCGTCTCTGAAAGTGCAGTTTCCCTACACAGCAGGTCTCTACCGAGTATTAGACACGCTGATGCAGCGCCACCCTGATTGGATGGTAGAGGGCTGTTCTAGCGGGGGCCGACGGATTGACATTGGCATGATGAAGCGTGCGCATACCTTTTGGTTCTCTGATCAGAGCGATGATCCGTTCCTCTGTCGTTACATGCAAGCGAGAGCTAATCGTTTTCTGCCAGGTCACCTGCTCAACAGCAGTGTGGCTGTGCCACTCAACGCTGGCGACGCTGGCTTCGACGATGTTGCCATCCTCAGTCGCATGCTTGGCAAGCTGGCGTTTGATGGCGATATCGCTAGTTGGTCGCAGGGCCTTACTCGGCGCATGGCTGAGTGGGTTCAGGTGTTTAAGGTCTACCGGCATCTGATGGTGCAAGATTTTTATCAGTTGCAACCTATCCCGACAACTGTAGAAGATTGGGATGCCCTGCAGTTCGCTGCTTACGATGGCAGCGAGGCGATCCTATTCGTTTTTGCCGGTTCAGAGGCAGATAGGCGGTACATCCCCTTGCGCGGTTTGGAGCCAGCGCAACAGTATCGAATCACTCGCCACTTGGATGGCGAAGCAGTTACTCTGAGCGGCAACCAACTGATGCAGCACGGTATGCCTGTCGAACTTAAGGCGTTCAGCGCCGGTTTTTGGTCGATCAGAGCGTAGTTTGAACGAACACGTCTGCCAGTTGTCCAGTTGAATTGACAGACCTGCACCTCTGGGTTGTCACAGAATAGAGGTCGAGAGACAAATCTTAATTTAAGGAAGAAGAGGAGAGATGCTAAAGAACCGCTCGGTAGTGGGTAAATCGAGCACGATAGCAAGTGTGCCTCTGTGCAAGCAGCAAGGAACCACTCATGCAATTGGAGTGATCCTGCAAAAGTATTGGCTGTTGTACGCCTTGTTTGCGCCTACTCTGGCTCTGATTATTGTCTTTAATTTCCTTCCAAATTTGATGACCGTCCCTTTGGTGTTTAAGAAATACTACCTTCTAAGAGGAATCTGGGACAGTCCTTGGGTCGGGCTGGCGAATCTAGAGGCCTTATTCACATCTCCGGACTTCGGAATCGTGCTTCGCAACACGATTGTTATAAGCGTTTATCGCCTGGTCTTCGGGTTCTTTCCTCCAATTATTCTTGCTATTCTTACGCATGACTTGTTGTCCCATCGCATTAAACGTATTACTCAATCAGTCACTTACCTGCCTCATTTTTTGTCGTGGCCGATTGTATATGGCATCGTCCTGGCTCTTATTAATCCCGCTAATGGCGTCATCATCACCTTTCTCAGGAACATGGGTTTTACTCCTGAGAATCTTCTAGTCTCGGAGACATTCTTCCGGCCATTGCTGATCATAACGGCTATTTGGAAGGAGGTGGGTTGGGGAGCCATTATTTACCTGGCGGCACTAGCGGGAATTGAACCAGAGCTTTACGAAGCCGCTACTGTCGATGGGGCCGAATGGTATCACCGCATCTTCTATATCACCCTACCTGGAATCAAGCCTGTTGTCACATTGCTGTTGACCCTTTCCTTGGCTGGGATTTTGAGCGCCGGCTTCGAGCAGGTTTACCTCTTCTACTCCCCCCTCACCTACAGTGTAGGAGACATTATCGATACGTGGGTATATCGTCGAGGTTTGTTGAGCGCAGACTTTGGACTGGCGACCGCAGTTGGGTTCTTTAAATCAGTGATCGGCTTTCTGCTGATCATCACTGCCAACAAATTGGCCAAGCGCTATGCCGGTCAGGGCATCTGGTAACCAGTGGAGGTGTTAAGTTGAACTCCGTCATGGACTTGACAAGGGTCAGAAGCAGAAAGATACCAATATCTCGCTCCGAAAAGCTCTACCAGCTCGCTGCTCATGTCATTGTGATCTCAGTCGCCCTGGTTTGTCTGTTGCCTTGCCTGTATGTGGTCAGCATCTCCATCACACCTTATGCGGCCCTGAGTTTAGAGGGCGGCTACGCACTGATACCCAAGCACGTCTCTCTGGAGGCGTATAGAACGGTTCTGGCCAGTGGGGAGATCGTCAACGGTTTCCTGGTGAGCGTTCTGCGCGTGCTGGTAGGCACTTCTCTGCATCTGGCAGTATGTAGCGCTGCCGGCTATGCTCTCTCTAAACGTTATTTGCCGGGCAGCGGATTGTTCATTAAGTTAGTCCTCTTCACATTCCTGTTCGTGCCCGGCTTGATTCCCTACTACCTGGTTGTGCGCTCTGCCGGTCTTTTGAACACTTTTTGGGCTTACGTCATCCCCAGTGCTGCCGGCGCGTGGAGCATCTTCGTGTTCCGACAGTTTTTTATGGAGTTGCCTCCTGACTTGGAGGAGGCAGCTCGTTTGGACGGCGCTACTGAGTTAGACATTCTTGTGCGGGTGATTCTGCCCTTATCAGGGCCGGTTTACGCTGCGCTCGGATTGTTCAATGCGGTAGGTCACTGGAATGACTACATGACTGCGGTCATCTATGTGCCCAATCCCGATCTTCAGCCGATTGCTAATGTATTGCAGAAGGTGCTCACTCAACAATCTAGAGTGATGGCAAGCCCGGACTTACAGCTAGACCCCTCTAAGCTCTCGATCTCTGCCTGGGAACAGATTCCCTCTCTGGGCATCCAGATGACAGTGGTGGTAGTCAGCCTGATTCCAATCCTACTGGTGTACCCCGTATTGCAGAAACATTTCGTCAAAGGTATGCTCACGGGAGCTATCAAAGGTTAAAGTGTTTCATCCCAATATAAGATTGCAATGAAACAACATTCTGTGTTCTTCCCTTCTCGCTTACGTGAGATTGCAGATATCAATTCAGCGAAATACTCGTGGGCCGCGACCATTAAAGATCGAGTGATTAGAGACGCTGAACCCTGGTTGCAATTCTCTGATGACGAGCTGTGGGCAATGATGTTTGGACCCACTATCACTCGCTCTTGGATGGTGTGGAGCAACGGCTATTGCCCTACCTGTGGCGTTGGAGTACCCTCGTATGGCTGGCAACTGGATGCGTTTGTGCGGCCCTGGAAGGTGCAATGCCCTCACTGTCATGAGCTTTTCCCAAAAAACGATTTTTACCGATTCTACCTTTCGGGGTTGGATGAGCATGGGGTGTTTAATCCTCAGCTGGCGGACCGCGCATTGCTCTTCAACGTAGAGCATCCAGACCCACAAGACCCTTTGCACGGCTTCGGCGTAGACGACGGAGAAGGCTATGTACAAGGAGAACATCGCTGGCGTTTCATAGGCTACTACCTGGTTTACGGACAATGGAAGCAACTGGTCTTTGGTGGAATTAAGAAGCTGGCCGCTGCTTACGCTATGACGGGAGAACTTGTTTACGGTCACAAGGCTGCCGTTCTGCTTGACCGTGTTGCTGATCTCTATCCTTCCTTCGACGGTCTCACTCAGCTTATAGCCTACGAGAAGCCTCACGGCCCTGGTTACGTCTCCACCTGGCACGATGCCTGCATGGAAACCCGCGATCTGGCACTGGCCTACGATCAGATTTTTGACGTTCTGCGGAAAGACGAGTCCCTTATTGCCTTTCTCGCTAAGAAGGCCAGCGACTGCCAGCTCCCCAATCTCAAACTCTCGCCGGCTGATATTCAGACAAACATCGAGCAGAGGATTCTGTATGATGCGCTCAGGCAGCCGTTCAATCCCGAAAACAATAAAATCGCGGCTAACCCGCCGCAAACAGACATCACCCTTGCAACTATTCAAATGGTTTTGGGCTGGCCGGATAACAAAGAAGAAGTGTATTCCTTCCTCGATCGCCTTCTTGAGCGGTGCACTGTACTGGATGGGCTGACTGGAGAAAAGGGCTTGACCGTCTACTCGATGTGGACTAGCCGCAGCTTGTTCCTGTTTTTAGAGCAGTGGGCTCGCGTGGACTCGACCAGTTTAGAAGTTTTGCTTGAGCGTCATCCAGGACTGCAAGAGATGTATCGATTTTTCAACGATACATGGTGTTTACAGTCCTACTATCCCACCGTAGGAGATAGCAGCTCCTTTCTGCAACGCTGGGATCAGTACTGTGGCGTTATCTTCGCCGTACTCGGTGGGCCGGCAAACGAGCAGGTGTCCTGGTGGGAACAATTCATTCCCGCTGTACCCGTTTCTGGTTTCACTTTCTTGTGGCGGCTCTATCGATTGACTGCTGATCCTGCTTACGTGCAGGCAATCTATCGAGCAAACGACTTCTCTGTTGAAGGCCTGCCCTATGATCCATTCGTTGAGAACCCAGTTCAGATACAACGTGAGGTAAGAGATGTTATCGCCCGCCAAGGCTCCCTGCCCAGGTTAGGAAGTGTCAACAAGCAAAAATGGCGGCTGGCAATTCTCCGATCAGGTTACGGTGCCAATTCCCGTGCTGCTTGGTTGCACTACGATCATCTCAGAGGTCATGGGCACCACGACGGCTTGAACCTGGGTTTATATGCTAAAGGATTAGATCTGCTGCCGGATTTTGGTTACCCGCCTACTCACTATGGCGGCTGGGACACAGCACACGTTCTGTGGTATGCCATGCCCGCTTCTCATAACCTGGTGGTGGTGGATGGTCGCACCAAACAATCTGTAACAGAAGAGATCAGAACTACTCTGTGGGTGGCCAGTTCCTGGGCACAGGGTATACGTGTATCAGGGAAAGGCCTTATCGACGGTGAACAATTTGAGCGCACAGTGGTGCTGGTAGACATCTCAGAAGAAGATTCCTACCTTATAGATGTCTTCCGCGTTGTTGGGGGAACAGACCACGCCAAGTTCACCCACAGCAATTTCGGCACTGTCACTACCTTCGGCTTATCTCTACAGCCCACAGAGCCGTATGGGCACGGTACTCAGATGCGCAATTTCTGCGTTGACCTCGATCCTCGGCCTGGATGGGGGGTAGATTGGGAAATAGAAGCCTGTGGGTCACCGGCTCATCCTGGACCACTCGTGCATTTGCGTTACACCGACCTGACCTATGGAGCGAAAGCTTTCCTTGCTGAAGCCTGGATTTCTAAAACATTCCCTGCCTTAAAGATGAAAGGATACGAAGAGGCGTGGCTCAACTGTGTTATCGCGCGTCGCCAGGCTCAACAAGGGCCTCTAGCCTCGACATTTGTTTCTCTGTTGGAGCCCTATGAGGGAAGTCCCAAGGTCAGCCAGGTTCGCCGCTTGCCCCTTCAAGCATCCGACGGGTGTTTAGATCTCGATGCGAACGTAGCCCTGGAGATACAACTCCCTAATGGCGATCGTGATCTTTTCATCTTGTTAGATGTAGAAGACCCCTTGGGTCGAAGCCGATATGCTGAGGATGCCCCTGTTCTGCAAACAGAATGGCAGGTCGCTCTGCAAGGCGAAATGTGCCTCATCCGGAAGAGTCAAAGCGGTGTGCAAAGATTCATAGTTGGCAAGGGCAGAGCCTTGCAGTCAGACGAGCTGGTTTGGCGATGGCCATGTGCGCAAGAGGTGGCTGAAGGCATATTTCATCCTTGAACAAGCTATCAAGACCAATCCAGTGTCCAGAGAGCGGAGACGATGAGTGCACTTGCTCTATTCGGAGGCCCTAAAGCAGTCCAAAGCGACCCCGGCGACATCTTCCGCTGGCCGGTGATTAGCCCAGAAGCGGAAGATGCAGTTCTGGAGGTGCTGCGTGCCGGCAAGATGTCTGGGGTTGACATAACGAAGGAATTCGAGCGAGAATATGCGGCCTGGCAAGGCGTCCGCTACGCTTTGGCGCATAACAATGGAACGGCTGCTCTCCATGCCGCCATGTTTGGGGTTGGTATCGGCAAAGGTGACGAGGTAATTTGCCCTAGCATTACCTACTGGGCCTCTTGCCTGTCAGTGTTCTCATTAGGCGGAACGGTTGTCTTTGCTGACATCGACCCTGTAACCTTGAACATAGATCCGGACAACATCGAGCGTCACATTACCGAACGCACCAAAGCAATTCTGGTTGTCCACTATCAAGGATACCCAGCTGACATGGATCGTATTATGGCGATTGCACGCCGCTATCGGCTGGCTGTAATTGAAGATGGCTCTCATGCCCACGGTGCGTTGTACAAGGGACGAATGGTGGGGTCGATTGGAGATGTTTCGGCCTTCTCGTTGATGTCTGGCAAATCTCTCGCCTGCGGAGAGGGCGGAATTCTGCTGACCAACGACCGTTGTATCTATGAACGCGCCATGATCTTTGGGCATTATGAGCGCTCTGAAGAAATCACCTTGCCCGAGCTGGTGGAGGGAGTGGGCCTTCCGTGGGGCGGCTGCAAGTATCGTATGCACCAGCTCACCTCTGCTGTAGGAAGAGTACAGCTGCGCAACTACCCGGCCCAAATGATGGAAATAGACAGCGCCATGAATTACTTTTGGGACTTACTGGAGGGCGTGCCGGGCATTCGTCCTCATCGGCCTCCCAAGGACTCTGGCTTAACCATGGGAGGCTGGTACATGCCTAGCGGTCTTTATCATCCAGAGGAGTTATCAGGTTTATCTCTGTACCGCTTCTGCCACGCTGTGACGGCCGAGGGAAGCGTTTGCAGGCCCGGCTGCAATAAAGCGTTACATCTCCATCCCTTGTTGAACACTATAGATGTGTACGATGACGGTCGCCCGACTCGACTTGCTTGTTTGCCGACAGGAGTAGATGTCCGCCAGCCAATAGGAAGCTTGCCGGTAGCGGAGGGTATTCAAGAGCGAGTCTTTGGAGTTCCCTGGTTCAAGCGCGTCTATTCTCAAATTATTGAAGAACATGCAGCCGCCTTTCGCAAGGTAGTCGAAAACCATCGCGATTTGTTAGTCGACGACCCAGGGAATCCACCGCATCTGGGTAGTTGGGGACTTAGCTTACGTGGAACTTGAAGGGGACAACAGTGGACAAAGTCCTACGCGTGCCGGCCAACTACTATCAGCATTTTGATGCTGATTTGCGCTTGGACGTGCCTGCAGAAAACTTTGGTGGCTGGCAGAAAGACTGGATAGAGATTTCAACAGAGCATACTGCTGTCGTCATCATGCACGCTTGGGAATTCGGGCCACCTGAGGTGTATCCAGGGCTTTACCGTTGCATCGAGTGGATTCCACGTGCCCAGCAGATTTGTAAACAGATATTACCGGGCCTTTTGGCAGCGGTGCGTGCTTCTCCTCTGCCGGTCTTTCATGTGACGAGTGGCAACTACTATCAGAACCAGACCGGTTACCAAAAGGCGCTTACGTTAACTGGTCTCGAGCCTGTATCCCCCTCACCGCCCAGGATCGAACCAGATGCGGTGTGGGAGCAGTTGCAACGATTCCGCGAGGAGCGTGTTTTGCCCGGCAAACACAATATTGATGACTGCAGGGAAGGCCATCGCACAATCACTTTCCCTCCGGAAGCTGCGCCCTTGTCTCATGAAGGGGTCGCCGAAAATAGCCAACAATTGTTCGCTCTATGTCGAGAAAAGGGAGTGAACCATCTCATCTACGCCGGCTTCGCGATCAACTGGTGTCTCCTCTTTGGCAGCGGAGGCATGATCGAAATGAGTCAGCGCGGCTTTTTGTGCTCGGTTTTTCGTCAGGCCACAACCGCTGTGGAAAATAAAGAAACAGCACGCCGGCAACAAAACAAGGAAAGCGAACTGTGGAGAGTTTCTGTAGCCTTCGGGTTTGTTTTTGATGTGGACGAATTCGTTGCAGCCCTGAACGCTGTGAGGTTAAGTTAATATGAAGTACTTTGATGGTGATGTCTTACTAGGTGTGCCACGTGTCCCCTTCCCAGATATTCAACCCAGCCTGGATGACTATCTTTCTGAGATGAAGCGTCTGGACATAGAGCGAGCCGTAGTGCGACATCGCGCCTGCGTGGATGCTCATTATCAAGTCGGCAACAGTGTCTTAATGGAGGAGATTCGCGAACAGAGCAATCTTGTACCGGCGTGGTACGTGTCTCCAAATGGCTTTGAACCCGAATTTGATCCTGTCATTATGGTAGATCGCCTGGTGAGCCAAGGCGCACGGATGGCCTGGACGACTGTCACCAACGGTCGTCAAGCTCCGAACAGCCTCCAGCCATGGTGTGCAGGGAAGCTATTAGGCGCTTTACAAGAGCGCCGAGTGCCGCTCATGGTTCAATACCAAGATATACCTGCCGACATGTTGGAAGCTGTGTTGCACCATTTCCCCGCTCTACCAATAATTCTGCTAGATGTCCCCAGGTTAGGGCGCAATCCCCTTCTTTATGCTCTCTTGGAACAGCATCCAAACTTGTGGGTTTGTATCAATGCCTTGTATAGCGTGCACTTGGGACTGGAAGACCTCTGTTGCAGATTTGGCAGTCACAGAATCTTGTTTGGTAGTCGCTACCCACACACAGAAGGAGGAGCGTCAGTATCTTTGTTGATGTATGCAGATATACCATATAAAGATAAGGAAATGATAGCTTATCACAACTTGGAGCGTCTCCTAGCAGAGGTGCGTTTATGAACAGTGATGCCTTCGTCGAACTGGGCAAGGCCGGAGCACCTGTGCAGAACATGTTTGTAATAGATTGTCACGCTCACCTTGGCCAAGCCAACGGGTTTGAGATCATAGATAGCAGCGTAGAGGGCCTCATCCGGGTCATGGACCGCTTGGGAATTGCTCTAACGGCTGTGGCCAGTCTACCGGCCTGCATTGGAGGTGTAATCAAGAAGGGTAATGATCAAATTATCGATGCCGTGCAAAGATATCCAAGCCGCATCTTCGGGTACATGTCAGTCAACCCTCAGTATCGTCGGGAGGCACTCGCTGAGCTAAATCGCTGCCTGCGGGCCGGCTTGCGAGGTATTAAGGTACATAGCCTTCAAGGCACTCGTTATCATCATCCTGCTTACTCACTAATTTGGGAGTTCGCTGCTGAGCATAATCTGCCCATTCTTGTCCATGGTGGCCCCCAAGAGATAGAGGACTTGGAGCCGTGCTTCAGTCGCTATCCCGCGCTTCGTTGGATCATCGCCCACGCAGGTGCAGCACCAGAACGTGAGCCTTTCATACGCGTGGCATTGGCATATCCTAATGTGTTTGTTGATCCAACCCTGTCTACCTGCCCACGCGGAATGATCGAATACTTCATGGCTCAAGGGCTGGAAGACAAACTTCTCTGGGGATCGGACTCGGTCTTCCTAAACGCTCCTTCTCAGTTTGGAAGGGTTCTTTTTGCTCGCATCACGACAGAGCAGAAGACCAAGATTCTGTCGGGAAATGCGCAAAAGATTTTTACTCAGGTTTCGAAACCCTGAGCGATATATAGGACATGGCCTAATCATCTCTTGGGCTCTTTGTGCTTTTGACTCGGCCACTGGTAAAAAGCCCACTTGATAGATCGGACTGACTATGTCGTTGATCAAGACAAGTTAAAGTAACTGTTTCTTATGGAAGATCTCATTCGACGCGTCCGACTAAGCCTACATTACCTGGACAATAACCCAGACGAGAAGCAAGGGTGGATGCCATACTTTGAAGGCAAATTGGTCGGTGTTCCCCATTATGTCCACTGTGAATGGGATGCCTGTGATGTGGGTTGGCGCATGGTTGAGGCGTACATCCTGGCCAGGCAAATTTTGGGTCAAAGAGACCCTGCGCCCCCAGAATGTAACCTAAGGACTTTCGTATTCGGCACTGTGCGTGAAGATGGTCTATCCTATCGCCCGAACCGGCCTTGGTGCAAACCTCATGCCTGGATGTGGGATCATGGCAGAGCCCTCATTGCTCTCGCTACCTGGCTCAGGTTTGAGCCTTCAGATGAAGTAGAACGTATCGCTCAGCGCATGGTGGATGGACTAGCCCGTATTGCTCTCAAAGAGAAAGAGTACTGGCATTACCCGGCAGAAAACTGGACAGGGGAAGGATGGGGAGACGTTGTTTACGGTCATCCACCGACCGGGCTGGCCATCGAAGGGTTGGTCGATCTGGCTGCTCTCTTAAGGAATGATCGTTGCCTCGATATGGCGAGACATTTTGTGCAAGCTATTAGGCTGAGGAAGCCGCCAATGTTTCTGGAGGATGGTACCCTCGTGCGCAAAGGCGGGGGGCCATACCACTTTGATTTTACACACTTACATGCACGACTGAGCATCATGCATGGAATCATCAAGTATGGCCTGGTCACAGGTGATCACGACCTCATCGAATGGGGAAGCCGTGCATACCACTATGTCAGGGATCACTTGTGTAGTTCGTTCGGTTGGGTGCCGGAGTCGTTGGAAAGTGGACCAGACAGGGGCAGGAAAGGACGGGATGAGGGATGTTGTATTTCCGACATGATACAGATTGCTGCTACCTTGGCTCAAAATGGCTGGCCTCAGGAGAGGGCGCTGATTGGTATGTATGGTGTGAACCATCTCTGGGCCCATCAATTGATTGATTTCAAGCCGTTGCGCCACCTGATCGGAGATGCCAGTGATATGGTCGATACCATCCAATGCAGCTACAAGAAGATGCCAGACCGAATGTTAGGCTGCTTTACAGGTTGTATGCACCCTAACGATCTCGTTCTGGATTCGAGCCCTGAAGGGGCACCTCAATACATTGGAGCTAGTGGCTGTTGTAGTCCGGCTTTGATCAAGGCAATGTGGGTGTTTTGGGATCAGGCTGTTCGACAAATAGGCCAAACTTTACACATCCTCTTGTGGGTGACGATGGATAACGAGCATGCTGCGATCATCTGCAAAGAGCCTGATGCAGGTCAACTCCAAGTCTCGTTTAAGAGACCCTTTGCAAAAGTCGCTATTCACCTGCCTGACTATGTCAATCCATCCAGTCTCTCATTGAACCTGCCCTACTCTTATCAAGAGCGAACTTTGTACTTGGGGCCTGTACAAGCAGGAGATTCTCTGGTGATGGATTACTTCCTACGGAAATGCGTGCAAGCAGAATACATCAGCAACAGTGAATACGAGGTCACATGGAAGGGAGGTCGAGTGGTTGGCATCGTACCGTCTCCTGAGGGCTATCCAGCTTACTGGTGGCGACAAAGCACTCACCGTTGAAGAAGCGATCGACTCTATTGCCCCTAGTTAGCTGTCTCACCTTGTCTACTGACTCAGTTGTTAACGCTGATGCTTCGCGCGGCGCGCAAGCGTGAGCACAGAGCTGGCTGCATCTGCTGCATTGTGCTGACCCAGTACTTGACTACTGGACACTGGCAAGCCCGTGTTTAGCGGATAGATGAGCGACCTGAGAGTGCGTGCGCCAGCCATTGCTCTCAGCAAGAGACACAGACAGATGATGTAAGACGAGCAGTGAGGCCGGAACTACAGGAGAGCAAATGAGCCAGCAACTGTTGAGTGCTCTATCCCCAGATTGTGTGATCGGCTACGAATACGACCAGGCGTTCGAGGTGCCAGTGCTATTGCTCGGCAATCGTCTCGTGAAACGACATGGCGGGCGGGTTGGGGTTGCTTGAGCCAGGTCTCTGGGATGCGCGCATAGATGAAGGAGTAGACAGCGAAGACGAGTGCCAAACACTGCAAAACGGTCTCCACCAAATGCAAGCGGTAGTCGGCCAGACCGAGCCGCTGTTTCAGCACGAAGTTGTCAGTTTCAGCCTACCACCAGATAGCATAGTGGCGAAAGCGATTCACTCAGGCAAACCGGTATGTAAGGAGATGCATCATGCTTGATTTCCGTCTCGCAGCGCACACCAACACCTTATCAAGTATGCAGGGCAGTGCTCTATTTGCTGATCGTCCCTATCAATATGCGCTGTCAGGTCGTGTGAATGGCACCCCTTTTCGCGACGATACGCTAAGTGACTTAAGGCTTGCAGATGAAGGTGGCGAAATGGTCATCCGCGGGCAGTTTGACAACGCTGGGTTGATCCTGACTCGCCATCTACGCAACATAGGGAACGGCATCGAGGAAATTCTCACGCTCCGTAATCCTGGAACCTTCACGGTCGAGATTGATCGGATTGAAATCGGCTACGTTGCCTCCCTAGAGACACGCAAAGACTGGCGGCTAATCGCTATTCCCTTTCGCGTCCAGCTTGATGGTAGTGTGCACGATTACTCCGGCCAAGACCTCATCGATGGTGCGTTTCACAACGCCGTGTATTCTGACAAGACGCGCCCAGAGCCGCCCCTGACCGAAGAAGGCATTCTACGTTCCGAAGCATGGAAATGGGGCATTGGTAACGAAGGGTTGGTCATCATCAAGTACAACAACACCGACATCGAATTATCCGTCGCTGCGCCAATCAAACACGAAGGAGAATGGCGACTGCGCTTTGGTGGGGCTGGCTTCGCCCTGTACGGCGAGCCATCCGCCGTGCGTGTTCTTCGGCCCGGCGCCGAATACACCTTCGGCGTCACCGCATACATCCCCTATCAAGGCGGCATCTCCGACGCTTACGAGATCTATCGCAACTATATAGACAGGCGCGGGCATGGTTTCTCCATCGACTACGATCCGCCTATTAACTGGAACGAGTTATATGACGTAGGGTGGTATCACTCCGACCCTGTTAAGCTTAGACAGTTCTACACCCGCGAAGCGCTGCTAAAAGAAGCTGAAAAGGCGCGCGCAATCGGCTGCGATCTGCTCTACCTTGATCCAGGCTGGGAGGTCATCGAAGGAATTACGCTGTGGGATCAGGCACGTCTCGGGCCCGTGGACGAGTTCATCCGAACGCTAAAAGAGCAGTATGGCCTCGATTTGGGCTATCGCACCATTCTGCGCACGTATCGAGATTATTGGCCACGTCGGTATATGGTCAAACACGCCGACCGCGAATCGGGGCCAATCGAGTTTTATCCGGCTGGTGGGCCGGATGGGTGGGAACCCTGTCTAGCAAATCGCGAGTTCTGGGAGGAGAAACTGCGCCGCATTCTGGCTATCTCCCGACACGGCGTGCGCTTCATGATGTTCGACGAAATGGATTGGCGCGGCCCCTGTCACGATCCATCTCATGGGCACAGCGTGCCTAGCACGCCGATTGAACACATTCGAGCGGTCTACGCATTGGCCCGCGAAGTACGCCGGCAATGTCCTGGACTGACGGCTGAAGTGCATGACCCTGTCTGGCCATGGGCAGTCAGTGTGTACGTGCCGACTTACTTTGGGCAAGGCTTTGGCGAGCAGGGAAGCTACGAGGAGAACTGGGGATTTGAGTACATGTGGGACTGCCTGAACGACTTGCGTTCGGGCCGGGCACTAGCCCTGTATTACTATGCCCTGGGCTGCAACGTGCCACTGTATCTACATATTACGATGGCCGCTGACAACGACGCCTGTGTGTTTTTCTGGTGGACGGCCTCCACTGTCCGGCATATCGGCATCGGCGGCAAGACTAGCAACAAGACGATTGAGCCGGCAGGTGGATTGCCACCTTATGATCCCGAGGTGCGGTTTGCTGCTTATCAATCAGCCATCCGGACATACAAGCGACTCAAGCCGTTTTTTGCGCGCGGCCGGTTTCATGGCATCGCCGAACATATTCATCTACACACACTGCCTGGCGTGAGCGGTGGTGTGATCAATGTATTCAATCTGACCGATGCCGAACAACATATGGTATTTCGCGTGCCGTTGAGCCGGCTCAGCACTACCCGACTACTACCGGTGAAGGGCGCAAAAGCCGTCTGGGACGACGAAGCAGTGACCTTTAGTCTCTCTTTGCCAGGCATGACCCCAGCACTAATCGAGGTCGGCGAGTTGTAAAGTTTGCTACCAGAGCTAAAGTCACTTCCCCACCTGAAACTTCTGAGTGCACCGATGCTCAAAACCGCCAACCTAGCACGAATCTAGCTTGGCGGGTAGGTAGTTCGTTAGAAACCCCCGAAGAGATCTGCTTGGATTTGCGGCTGGCTGGGCCAGAAATCTGTATGATCGCACTGGAAATGGTGCAATCCGAGAACGCAGGATAGTCGGCAAGGGTACATTTCCCAAGACGGGCAATTTCCCTGCGTGGCTCCCCCGGTGACTGGAAGTTGCGGTCTGGCTGAGGCGAAGCCAGCGCGAACGGTGTTTGACTGAGCCGGTTTTGCAGGTGTTGCGCGCGGATTCATCCGCCGCGCAACGGCTCGTGCTGAGCCTAGCAAAAATGCACCCGTCAGCGACTGCAGCGCTGTAAGATAGAGCGCCTAGGCATTGGTTGCTAAGCTACTGGTCGCATGACAGTGCGCTACGGGTGCCAAGTCGGTAACTTGTGTTGCCCTCGTTCAACTCTCGTAGATCAGGATTCTGACGCGACGCCGTTTTGTTGAGATAGTTCTAGTCAACTTTGGTGTTACTACTCGACATCTACCTAGCGATAAGCTCCGCCATGTGCGGTTCGGCGCTTGTCAATGTAGCTCCAGATGGCTGTAGTCTCCCAGCGTCAGCTTGTAGGCACGCGGTTTGTGGGACGAGCGGGTGACTGTGACGTTGCGCCCGATCAGGCTGTCTTGGATACGTGCCGGCGGATCGCTGATGCGGCAGTTCTCCAACACGATGCAGCGCTCGATTTCGGCGTTTTCGATTAGACAGTGATGATAGATGCTGGTGAACGGGCCGACGTAGCTATTGACGATGCGTGTGTTCTCGCCGATGATGGTCGGGCCGCGCACTACGCTGTTAATGATCTGTGCGCCGGCGCTCACCGTCACCCGCGAATCCACTACCGACTCGGCATCCACAAGTCCTTCGATACTGGGAGTAAGCTCGCTCAGCACCAGGCTGTTGGCTTCCAGCATGTCCACCGCTTTGCCGGTGTCCACCCACCAGCCTTTATGCACATAGGGGAAGACGGTATAGCCATGGTTGACAAGCCATTGAATCGCATCGGTGATTTCCAGCTCGTTGCGCCAAGATGGCTTGATCGACTCAACCGCCTCGAAGATGTGCTTGTCAAACATATAGATGCCCACCAGCGCCAGGTTGCTGGGTGGCTCTTTGGGCTTTTCGATCAGCCGGACAATGTGGCCGCGCTCGTCAAGCACCGCGACACCGTACTGGCGTGGGTCGGCTACCTCGGTCAACACCACCTGGCTGTTGTAGTTTGACTCGGCGAATTGGCGAATGAGCGTATGAATGCCACCCTGGATCACGTTGTCGCCCAGGAACATGACAAAGCGCTCATCGCCTAGATAGTCGCGGCTGATTTTGACGGCGTGCGCCAGACCGAGTGGCGCCGGCTGTGGGATATACGTCAAACGCACGCCCCAACGTGAACCGTCTCCGGCGGCGGCTTTGATCTCTTCGCCGGTGTCGCCTATAACCACGCCAATCTCGCTGATGCCGGCGTCGCGGATGGCTGCGATGACTCGGAACAAAACCGGCGTATTCGCTACCGGCAATAACTGCTTAGCGCTGGTGAACGTCAACGGACGCAGGCGTGTGCCCTTGCCACCGCTGAGGACTAAACCTTTCATGCTTGCAGCGTGTCTTTAACGTCCGAACATGCTCTGGAAGCGCATCATTAACCCCAGATCGCCCTTAATGCGCAGCTTGCCGCTCATGAATGCACGAGTTGGATCGAGCTTGCCGGTGAGAATGTCGATCCAGTCCTGCACCGCCACATCAATGGTGACGGTCGGGTTTGTAGCAGCGCCTTCAATCAACTGGCATTGGCTGTCGGCGATCTTGACGTGATAAGCGCCACCGCCTTCGCCGCTGGCATTCAATTGAACAACGGCGTTGACGCCTTTCGCCTTAGCCGGATTGAAGGTGTTCATCATCCCTTGTAAGGCCTCTGCGAGAGTCATGCTGATTGTGCTCCTCTACAATTTGCTTGATTTTATGACAGTTGTGGGTTTACTCTTTGCGCGCACGCCCGGTGGTCGGATGCGGGCGTATGCTGCGCCGGCCCGACGCAGCGCAGGCAGAGAGGCGCTTTGCCCAGGCCGCGCTGAGTATAGCGGGGCAGGTAGGCTTGTCAAGGTAAATTACGCTATACTCGCTTTCGCTTGCCGCGTGGAGGATTGCATGGAGACGCCGGCCGAATGAGACGACGCCCCTCCCCAAAATCAACCTTTAAGCTGGGCAGCATGG